>JBEPXC010000139.1:0-9445 GCA_041642035.1 Sphingobacteriia bacterium | reverse complement strand
ACAAAATTACGGGTAGACACAGATGTACCCTTCTAAGAAGTTCTACGGTATATTTCCAAATAGGTTATGAAGAATGTATAAATTTTTCTTATTGGAAATTTTCAAGAAATTTAAGACAATTTGTTTCTATCCTCTCTATAGGTGATTCAGAGGAAGCTTTTTGAAAAGTTCTTCCGGTAATATTCTCGAAGAGTTCAATGTAACGATTTGAGATATCGTTGATTACATCCTGCGTAAACTCAGGTAGGGGTTGATCTTTGTGGCCGCTAAATCCATTCTTCATCAGCCATTCACGCACAAATTCCTTCGATAATTGTTTTTGTGGAAGATCATTATTTAAGCGATACAGGTATTCATCCTGGTAGAAATATCTGGATGAGTCGGGGGTATGTATCTCGTCTATGAGTAGTATCTGATCATCCTTTTTACCAAATTCGTATTTGGTGTCCACCAGGATGAGCCCTTTTTCTTTGGCCATTTGGGTGCCTCTCTGAAAAACCTCACGGGTATACTTCTCTAGTTTTAGGTAATCTTCTTCCGATACGATTTGCTGGTCGATAATTTCTTCTTTTGATATATCCACATCATGTCCCTCGTGTGCCTTTGTGGTGGGAGTTATGATGGGCTGGGGAAAGGCCTGGTTTTCTTTCATGCCTTCGGGCATCCCAACTCCACACAATTCTCTTCTTCCCTGCTTGTATTCGCGCCAGGCATGTCCTGTCAGATAAGCCCGGATAACCATTTCAACACCGAAGGGCTCACAAAGCACCCCTGCAGTAACCATGGGGTCGGGAGTAGCCATTTTCCAATTGGGCACGATGTCGGCAGTAGCATCCAGAAATTCAGCTGCTATCTGATTAAGGACCTGACCTTTATAGGGAATGCCTGCCGGTAACACTACATCGAAGGCTGAAATTCTATCGGTAACCACCATAAGCAACATCTGATCATTGATGTTGTAAACATCGCGCACCTTGCCCTTGTAGAAGCTTTTTTGTCCGGGAAAATTAAACTGAGTAGAGAGTACAGGCATTTATTTTTGAGGTTAGTGAGGTATGGTATTTTCTTTCAGTACTACTTGTGCTCATGGGTTAGCTTAAGCATCAGCAATACCCACGAGTTTATTTTTCATGTGCTGCATCATAGGCCTTGATGATTTTGGTAACCAAATGATGCCTAACCACATCGGTTTCATTCAGAAAGATGAATTCAATGCCACGCACCCGGTTAAGGATTTTGGTGGCGGTAATTAAACCGGAGGTTTGATGCCTGGGCAGGTCAATTTGCGTAATATCGCCTGTAATGATGAATTTTGCAGACTTGCCCATTCGGGTTAGAAACATCTTCAGCTGCATTTCAGTAGCATTTTGCGCTTCGTCCAGAATGGCACAGGCGTTATCGAGGGTCCTTCCCCGCATGAAGGCAAGGGGAGCAATCTCGATAGTCTTGTCTTCAATATATGCTTCCAGCTTGGCCGCGGGAATCATATCGCGCAATGCATCATAGAGGGGTTGCAGATATGGATCGAGCTTGTCTTTTAAATCTCCGGGCAGAAAACCCAGGTTTTCACCAGCTTCAACTGCAGGACGAGTAAGGATAATGCGTCGTACCTCCTTATTTTTAAGTGCTCTCACAGCCAGGGCAACGGCGGTGTAGGTTTTTCCTGTACCTGCCGGACCAATGGCAAATATCATGTCATGGGTGTTGAAATTCTCCACCATCCTCACCTGGTTGGGTGTACGGGCTTTGATAGCCATGCCATTGCGACCGTGCAGCAATAGGGGTTGACTATCTGCATCAAAGGTTGTAGATATTGCTTTGGATTCGTGTGAAGCAATAATCTCAAGAATTACCTCTTCGCTAACCTTGTTGAATTGCTCATAATGATCAAGAATATTTTTGAATTTCTCGGAAAAAAGATTCAACTCCTCATCGTCCCCCATGAGTTTTAGTTCGCTGCCTCGCAATATCATGCGCAATTTGGGGAAAAGTTTCTTGAGCAGCTTTAGTTTCTCTTCCTTGAGGCCAAAAAGATCATTGGGATGTATGGTGTCAAGAGAGAAAGTCATTTCTCCGGGGGTGTCTTCTGATGATATGTGGTATATGCTCACGCGCTTAAATAGAGTTTTAATGAATTTCTTTGCAAAATAACAAAATTATTCCGTAGAGTTGTTCGTATTGGACTAAAATGTTTATACTTTTGAGTACATGCTTTTGTTATTTTTGCATAATAAGGTAGAAACAAACTATAATCAGGAAAAACTATTGAATATGACCATTGTAACCCTTATCAGCGACTGGGGCTTGAACAGTCATTATCAGGCTAGTGTAAAAGGAAGTATTCTCAAACAGCTGCCTCAGGCGCAAATTGTTGATATCACGCATACCTTGCGACCCTTTGATATTATGAATTGCAGTTTCATTCTGCGCAATGCTTATCCTGATTTTCCCAAAGGAACCATCCATATCATTGGCGTGAATACTGAGGCGGGCACCAAAACACCTCATGTGGTAATAAAGTATGCCGATATGTTCTTTATCGGGGCCGATAATGGTATCTTTTCTCTAATGTTTGAAGATAAACCCATTGAAGCTATTGAACTGGATATCATACAGGATTCTGACTTTTTTACCTTTTCATCCCGCGATGTTTTCGTAAAAGCAGCGTCCATGATTTCCAAGGGTACCTCCCTGGCCAAAATGGGTTCTGAATACCATCAGTTGAACCGTATGTATGCCTTTAAGCCCATCATAACTGAAAATAAAATAGAAGGCAAGGTGATCTTTATTGATGATTATGAGAATGTTTTCGTAAACATTGATCAGGAAATCTTCAAAAAAGTCGGAAAGGGTAGACCTTATGTTATTCACTTCAGGGTTTCAGGTTATGCCATAAAGTCCTTGCATACTTCCTATTCTGATGTACCCGAGGGTGAAAGACTTGCCTTGTTTGGCTCCACGGGATATCTGGAGATTGCTATGAACAAGGGAAAAGCAGCCAGTTTGCTGGGGCTGGGGCTTACCGACACGGTAAGTGTTGTTTTTGATTAATATACTGAATGGATAAATTTCAAACCTAAAGAGGATTCCATTTGCCAACAGACCTGCTCTGATCGAATTATAAGTATTAATAACGTTTTACAATAATAATCAGCAATGCTTACACTGTTTTTACGCGAAATAAACAACTTCTTCAACAATCTCATCGGGTACATATCTATTGGCGTATTTCTGGTGGTAAACAGTTTGTTCCTGTGGGTTTTTCCTCTTGACACCAATATACTGCAATCGGGATATGCCACTCTTGAGGGGTTGTTTAGTATAGGGCCATTCGTATTTCTGTTTTTGATACCTGCCATTACCATGCGCTTCTTTGCTGATGAAAAGAAAAGCGGAACCATTGAGTTTTTGCTTACCAAACCTCTGAGCGATATGCAGATTGTCCTGGCCAAATATTTTGCCGCTTTTGTATTGGTGGTCTTTTCGCTACTGCCAACACTGATTTACCTGCTCACGGTTTACCTCTATGGATTGCCCGTTGGAAATATTGATATGGGAGCCACCTGGGGCTCTTACCTGGGGCTCTTGTTTCTGGGAAGTGCCTTCGTTGCCATTGGCTTGTTTGCCTCCTCGCTCACCGACAATCAGATTGTATCCTTTATCATCTCTATTTCCCTTTGTGGGTTTGCCTACGTGGGTTTTGATTTTATCTACACCCTCGACTTATTTGGCAGTATTGATTTACTCATTAGAGAATTGGGGATTTATGCCCATTACACTTCAATAAGCAGAGGTGTGATTGACAGCCGGGATGTTATCTACTTTCTTAGTGTGATTGGGTTGTTTTTGATGCTTACAAAAATAAAGCTGGAGAGCAGGAAGTGGATTTAATGGCGATAAAAACAAAAAGAAAATAGTGAATTTGGTCAAGTAATGATGAATGATATGCCTGAGAATAAGAATAAAAAAAACCTTAATGTGCGCAACAATAGCATTAAAAGCCTGCTGATTGGTTTGATGGTTATTATAGCGCTTAACATGCTTGGATCATGGTATTTTATGCGCATTGACCTTACCTCAGAAAAACGGTTTACTCTTACACCTGCTACTCGCCAATTGTTGCGAGAACTCGATGATTTTGTTCATTTCAAGGTATATTTGGAAGGTGATTTTCCTGCCGGCTTTAAAAGATTGAGGAATCAGACACGCGAGATGCTGGATGAATTTCGTGCCTACTCTGATATGATATCCTACGAATTTATTAATCCTACCATAAAAGGAGACTGGGAGAGTACCGAAGAGAATTATACCATGCTCGCCGAAAAAGGTTTGCAACCCACACAACTACAAGTGCAATCGGAAGATGCCAGTTCTCAGCAGATAATATTTCCCGGGGCCCTGGCTTCCTATCAGGGGCGTGAAGTGGCCGTTTCCTTACTCAAGGAGCAGATCGGAGCCTCTTCCGAAAATGTAATCAATAATTCTATCCAGGCTCTGGAATATACCCTGGCTTCAAACATTCATAAACTCACCATCGAACAGAAGCCAAGAGTAGCTTTTTTGGAAGGACACGCTGAACTTGAATTTAAATCGGTAGCCGATATCATTTTCCAACTTCAGGACTTCTACGAGGTAGGCACGGTAGCCATGAGAGGTGAACCCACTTCACTGGAGGGCATCAGTACGCTTGTTATCGCTCAGCCTTTGCGTGAGTTTAATGAACCAGATAAGTTTATCATCGATCAGTTTATTATGAAGGGCGGCTCAGTACTGTGGCTTATTGACCCGGTCTTTGCTTCTATGGATAGTTTAAGAGGAGCACAGGAAACCATGGGTATGGCATGGCCGGTAAATCTTGATGATATGCTCTTTCGCTATGGGGCCCGCCTGAATACCGACCTGGTGATGGATATGCAATCAGCACCCATCCCTGTAACCACCGGTTATATGGGCGAACGGCCACAGATCAGCATGATTCCATGGTTTTACTTCCCACTGGTTAATGCAGCTTCCGATCATCCCATCGTCAGAAACATCAATGCCGTTAAAACAGAATTTGTCAGTACAGTGGATACCGTCGAAGCTCCCGGAATTAAAAAAACCTTCCTGCTGGAGAGCTCTCCCTACACTCGCGTGGTGCAAACACCCATTAGTATTTCCTTCGATATCATGCAAGATCCTACTGATGAAAACCTCTATCGCGAAGGACCAAAACCTGTTGCTGTTTTGCTGGAAGGAGAATTCAGCTCTGTTTTCAGCAATCGAAGCAATCCCCTCAATTCGATGCCTCCCGGTTTTGAAAGACTCGATAAAGGGGTGCATAATGCCATGATTGTAGTGGCCGACGGTGATATCGTACGAAATCAGTTCGATAATTCGGGACAACCCTTACCCCTGGGATACGACCGTTATCTTGAAGAAACATATGGTAACGCCGATTTTATCCTTAATGCCGTTAATTATCTTAATGATAACAGGGGGCTAATGGAATCACGTAACCGGGAAGTTCGTTTGCGCCTGCTCGATAAATTAAGAATCAATCAGGATAAAATACTCATACAAACACTTAATGTCGCTTTGCCCGTTATTCTTTTGCTGATGTTTGGATTTATAAGGTTTTTCCTGAGAAAACGAAAATACAGCAGCAGCATAAAAAGGTGATATCTCAATTGGTGTGAATCCTGGTAGTAGCCATACATTTTAATTTTTATTATATTGCTTTAAAAAGCTTACAATGCAAAGAAGAAACGCCTGGCTTTTTTTTATCTTATCGGTGCTGCTGTTTGTAATGGTGGTGGTTATATACTGGACTTCCGACTCTTATTCCACTTTCAGGATTGCAGATGTGGACTTTACCGTGGAAAGCAATCTGGATGTTTCGCGTATTGAGCTGATTTCCAGACCGGATAGTTCAGTAGTTGTTTTGTACCACGATGAGCAGCATAGATGGAGATATAACGAGGGACTTTATGCCAACGAGGCCGCTGTAAACGAAATGCTGGAAGTCCTCTCGCGCCTTGTGGTATGGCAACCCGTTAGTATAGCTGCTGGCGAGCAGGTAAATCAAATGCTTGAGGAACAAGGTGTATTGGTAAAAATATTTGTAAATACTAATCATATTAATTTTGGCAAGCTTCATTTATTCCCTCACGAGATGCTTTATCAATCTATTTTGGTTGGACCTGATGCTCCCGATGATGAGAGTACCTATATGAAAAAACCTGCTTCCGAGCGAGCTTTCCTGGTTAAAAGACCAGGTTTTAAAACCGGTATGTCCTATATATTCGAACCCAATGAAAAAGTGTGGCGCGATCCGGTCATTATCGATGCCCAATGGGATGAAATAAGTCAGGTGGAAGTTTCTCTTCCCGGCAATCCTGCCGAATCATATAGGGTAAAGAACGAACAGGATAAGATATTCGCATTCTATCAAATGCAAAACGGGCAACAAAAATCCCTGACCACTGCTCTTGATACCCCCAGCGTGAAAAGGTTCTTATCATCTTTTACTGAAATCTATTACGAGAGTTTATTGGATGAGGAAGCTGAGAAGCTGAGAAAAGAAATCATGTTTGAGCAACCATTTATGGAATTAACCGTAGAATTAAAAGATGGTAACAGCATTTTTCTGCAGGCCTACCCGCGCAAAATTACCCAGCAAGGTTATGATGCTGCAGATTTCATAGATCGCGATCCGAATCGTTTTTATTTGCGGATCAATGAAGATGAATATGCTTTAGCCCAATATTACATCTTCAGTCGTATACTTAGACCACTTTCGTTTTTTGAAAATAAAAAAGAGGACTCATCAAAGGATTGAATTAAAAAATTAACTTTGCAAACGTATCATAAAACAGGTAAAAAATGAAGTTTATCGTATCAAGCAATCTGCTTTTAAAGCAGTTACAATCTATCAGCGGTGTATTAAGCACCAACAACACCCTTCCTATATTGGATAATTTCCTGTTTGAGCTGAATGAAAATGAACTGAAGGTTTCAGCCTCAGATCTGGAGACCACCATGACCGCACGCCTTACTGTAGATATGGCTGAAGATGAAGGTAACATAGCTATTCCCGCCAAACTCCTTTTGGATACCCTTAAGACTTTCTCCGACGTACCGGTTACGCTGGAGGTCGATCCAGCCAGTTTTGGTGTGACACTCATAGCCGGTGAAGGTAAATACAGGCTTGCGGGCCAGGATGGCAACGAATATCCCCGTGCCGCCCAACTCGATGGCGCTGCCGCCTTGAAAATAGAATCCGACATTTTACATAATGCCATAAGCAAAACCATTTTTGCCGCCAGCAATGATGAGCTTCGCCCTACCATGACCGGTATATTTTGTGAGCTTACTACCGAGAGCATTACTTTCGTGGCCACCGATGCTCATAAACTGGTAAGATATCGCCGCCTGGATTTACAGGCTGAAGAGAATGCATCATTCATTCTGCCCAAAAAACCTCTCAATCAACTTAAGGGTATTCTGGCTTTAGATGATGCTCCTGTGGATATTGAATTTAATGAAAAGAATACCCGCTTCAACTTCAGGAATGTTACCATGACCTGTCGTCTGATTGATGGTAAATATCCCAATTATACTGCGGTTATTCCTTTGGAGAATCCCAACAAGCTTACCCTTGATCGGTCTCCATTCCTTAATGCCATCAAAAGGGTTTCTCTCTTCTCCAACCAGGCCACCTATCAGGTGAAGTTTAAGATTGCCGGCACTGAGCTGCATCTTACCGCCGAAGATCTGGATTACAGCAACGAGGCACGAGAACGCCTAAACTGCCATTATGAAGGAAACGACATGGAGATTGGCTTCAATAGCAAGTTTATGGTCGAAATGCTTAACAACCTCGAAACAGACCAGGTGGTTATGGAACTTTCTGAACCCAACCGTGCAGGGCTTATATTACCCCTCGACGATGATAACAAAGATGAAGATATACTTATGCTCGTGATGCCCGTTATGCTCAACGCATAAGCACTGAAAACAAAAATTATACTCACCGTCTCAGATATTTATTTGAGACGGTTTTTTTTTAGCCTGCCTTTCTACAATAACATTTTGGTATCTCATTATCGCAAGGTATAGCCACTAAAAAATAACAAACTCTTTCTTCCAACTTCCTGTTTCCAGCTTTGAGCTCTTTACCCTTTCACCAGGTCCATATTTAAACCGTATTTAAACCGTATTTTTACGGTTTAAATACGGCTTAAATACGGACCTGGTATCGAATTGATTCGGGATAATCCTTTCGTCAGTCTACACGTTGTTCCCCTGACAGGCCTGTTTGTACAAGAATAGAGTTAGGACTCACCCTCAGGAATGAAAATTTCCGGAGATGGTTAGGGGAGTGCGAATAGTAGGTTCAATTAAGTCCATTGTGATAGATCAAGCCATCGATTTTCTTTATCTTCGATTTTTTTCTCCAGCTGTGCGTAAGCAGCAGATACTTCAAGCAGCTCATCGGGGGTTAACTGTCCTGAATTTAATTGCTCAAGGGCCTCGGTTTTTTGATTTTCAAGGATTCCAAGTTCTTTCTCCAGGGCCTCAAACTCCTTTTTTTCTTTAAAGGAAAGCTTTTTCTTTTCTGTGGTTACCGGTTTTTGTATTTTGGCCGCAGTGAGCTTTTCTTCCTTTTTCTCCAGCTGCTTTTCGGCGAGTTTCTTTTGTTGGTAATCAGAGTAGTTGCCGGGGAAATCCTTGATTTTTCCATTGCCTTCGAATACAAAGACATGGTCGACCAGGTTGTCGAGAAAATACCTGTCGTGCGAAACTACGATGAGGCATCCGGGAAAATCGCTCAGAAAATCCTCCAGTACATTGAGGGTAGCGATGTCCAGATCGTTGGTGGGCTCATCAAGAATAAGAAAATTTGGATTCTTCATCAAAATGGTCAACAGGTATAATCTTCTTTTCTCACCTCCACTGAGTTTGCGTACAAAATCATTTTGCACATTAAAGGGGAAGTTAAAGTATTGAAGAAATTGTGATGCCGACAGGCTTACATCCTTGCCAATTTTAATGCTTTCGGCAATGTCTTTGACTACATCAATAACCCTTTTGTCGTCGTCTACTTTGATGCCCTCCTGGGTGAAATACCCAAACTGGATGGTTTCTCCTGTGGTAACGGTTCCGCTATCGGGTTGAAGTTTTTGGGTAATGATGTTGAGCAGAGTGGTTTTGCCCGTTCCATTCATTCCCACAATGCCCGTTTTTTCCTTCTTCTTGAAGATGTAGGAAAAGTCGTCAATAATAACCTTATCATCAAATTTTTTGGATACTTTATCGAGCTCCAGTATTTTTTTTCCCAGCCTGCTTACCTGCATAATGATTTCCTGTGTTTGTCCACTTTGCTGTTGTGAAGCAGCCTCCTTAAGCTGATGATAAGCATCTATGCGTGCCTTGGATTTGGTGGTTCGTGCTTTGGGTTGCC
>JBEPXC010000138.1:0-9481 GCA_041642035.1 Sphingobacteriia bacterium | reverse complement strand
GCGAAGAAAAATATCATGAAAGTATCCACTCGGAGTTAATGGCTATTCAGCAAAAGCTGGCGCACAATAAAGATAATGATCTTATTACATTCAGGCCAGAGATAGAAATGCTGCTGAAGAATGAAATAGTGGGCCGTTTTTATAAACAAAAAGGTCGTATCATTTCTGCCTTGAATGATGATCCTGAAATAGACCATGCCCTGGAAGTTTTTAATAATAGCGCCAGTTATAAAGCATTGCTGCAGCCCTAAATAAATAATGCATAATCCCAAATCAGCCCCTCTGGTTTGGGATTGTTCTTTAGTTTATCACCTAATTCTTTATCAACACAAAACAAAAAATTTATGTACGGAAAAATACAAGATCACCTGAAGGCTCAATTGCAGGAAATAGAAGAAGCCGGTTTATATAAAAAAGAAAGAATTATTACCAGCCCACAGAGCGCCGAAATAGAATTAAATACCGGACAGAAGGTATTGAATTTTTGTGCCAACAATTACTTGGGTTTATCAAACCATCCTCAGGTAATTGAGGGCGCCAAAAAAGCACTCGATTCTCACGGATACGGGCTTTCAAGCGTAAGGTTTATTTGTGGAACCCAGGATATTCATAAGCAGTTGGAGCAACGGATCGCTGAGTTCTTCGGAACAGAAGACACCATACTCTATGCTGCCTGTTTCGATGCCAACGGGGGTGTATTTGAACCCTTATTTGATGAGAATGATGCCATTATTTCCGATGCACTCAACCACGCATCAATTATTGATGGCGTAAGGCTTTGTAAAGCCGCTCGTTTCCGTTATGCGCATGCCGATATGGATGACCTGGAGAAACAACTGCAGGCAGCCCAGGCCAACAGGCATCGCATCATAGTTACCGATGGGGTTTTCTCTATGGATGGTGACATTGCCAAAATGGATGAGATTTGCCGTCTGGCTGAAAAATACGATGCCATGGTAATGACCGATGAATGCCATTCGGCAGGATTTATTGGCGATACAGGCCGAGGTGCACCTGAATATCATGGGGTAATGGATAAGGTGGATATCATTACCGGTACTTTGGGTAAAGCATTGGGGGGTGGCTTAGGTGGATTTACCACAGGCAAGAAAGAAATTATTGACATCCTACGCCAGCGCTCAAGACCATATTTGTTCTCCAACTCGCTCAGCCCGGCCATAGTGGGTGCTTCCCTTGAGGTTTTCAACATCATTGGTACCAATACCCAGTTGCGCGATAAGCTCATGGATAATGCGGCTTATTTCAGAGAACAGATGTCGGGGGCAGGTTTCGACCTTAAACCCTCTGATTCAGCTATCGTGGCCCTTATGCTATACGATGCAGCCCTGTCGCAAAAATTTGCAGCACGTATGCTCGAAGAAGGTATTTATGTCATCGGTTTCTATTATCCTGTTGTGGCAAAAGGGCAGGCCCGTATCAGAATACAGTTGTCAGCAGCACATGAAAGAAGCCATCTTGATAAGGCCATTGCTGCATTTATTAAAGTAGGTAAAGAGCTTAAAGTTATATAAGTCCTTGAAGATATTTTGCATAAAAAGACGGGCCGACAGGAATTGTTTCAAACGGCTCGTTTTTTTATTTTAATTAAACAAGTGTTGAAAAAATGTTATTTTTGCAACCTTTATTCACCATCTAAGCCATATGCATTGGGCACAATCTGTATTTAATGCAAAGGAGTATTAAACAAAACATTGAAGTATGCAACATCTTAACAGTGTAATTACAGGAACAGGAAGCTACATTCCTACCGTAGTGGTAAAGAATAGCGATTTTGTTAATCAGACATTTTTTGAAAAAGATCATACGGCCATTGACAGCCCCGGAGAAATTGTAGTGAGTAAGTTTAAAGACATAACGGGAATAGCAGAACGCCGATGGATTGAGAGTGATCTTACCTCTTCCAAAATCGCTGCCATCGCTGCCAAAGCGGCGATAGATGATGCGGGAATTGATCCCGAAACCATTGATCATATTATTATGGCACACAACTTTGGGGATGTACAAGCTAATACCATACAAACCGATGTGCTTCCATGTCTGGCTGCCCGGGTAAAACAGATGCTTGGCATTGTAAATCCTGCCTGTGTTGCCTACGATTTGTTGTTCGGTTGTCCGGGATGGCTGCAGGGAATGATTCAAGCCGATTCTTTTATCAAATCAGGCCTGGCAAAACGTTGTCTTGTCATTGGAGCCGAAACGCTTTCAAGAGTGGTAGATAAGTATGACCGGGATACCATGATTTTTTCCGATGGGGCAGGCGCTGCAATTCTTGAAGCCAGAGAAGAAGAGCAGAAAAGGGGAATCCTTGCCTCTTCTACCGTGACCCATGTTATGGATGAAGCTTTTTATCTTTACCTGGGCAAATCAAATGCTCCCGAAAGCGATCCCAACATAAGATACATAAAAATGCATGGACGAAAAATTTATGAATACTCCATCAGCAATGTTCCCCAGGCAATCAAATCGGCATTGGACAAAACCAATATTCCGGTTGATGATGTGAAAAAAATCCTCATCCACCAAGCCAATGAGAAAATGGATGAAGCCATTATCAAACGATTTTACCGTCAATATGGAAAACAACAAAAAGTTTCGGAGGTAATGCCTATGAACATCTATGAACTCGGTAACAGCTCTGTGGCTACCGTGCCCACACTGTACGATATGGTTTTGAAAGGAAAATTTGAACAGCATAAAATTTACCCCGATGATGTTATTGTATTTGCATCGGTTGGTGCAGGCATGAACATTAATGCTGTTGTATACAAACAATAACAGATTTTCACTTACCTTTTTATAAGTTCCTCCGGGGTTAAAAAATTAATACCGGAGGATTTTTTGTTTATAAATTATAAATTGTTGTTGCTCAAATTGCTGCTTCAAAAAAATCATTTTATACTTCTTATGGTATATCTGATGGAGCATTCTATATCATGCGGTTCTTTTTTTTCATCTATTTTTGTACAAAGCTGGATTTTTTGTTTATATACACAATCCCCTAAAGCACATGTGCAAACTACCCGGGAAAACATAATCTAAATATCAATTCATGGTAGAACAGTCTTCATATCGAAAAACAATCAGCCTTTTTTTGCTGCAGATCATGATATCCTCATTTGGCTTTCTGTTTGCTCAAAATCCTTCACGTCATTTCATGGATATTTTTGAAAAAGAAACCCACAGTGATCGTTCGATGCAGTTTGGTCATTTCATTAATGTAGAGCAGCTGAGTTTTTTCCCCGACACTCTGCCTTCGTGGTTTTTTAACCCCCCCGTATCAAGCCCACAAAAAGTTTATGCTGTAGGAATCTCTGATCCCGATCTTACTGCCGATGATGCTTTTGAGCAGGCGTTATACAGGGCAAAGGTTCTGGCAGTGCTTTATAACACATCGACGATTGAATATTTCAGAGATGTTTTTACTTCCGTTAAGGATGATGATAAATATCTTGGTTACCGCCAACGGTTTGACACCTACTTTAAAATTACGGCATCTCAGCCTGCCAGCAAGAACCAGTTTCTTGTCATTGATCAACATTTAACCCGATACAATGAATCGATAGTCCTTGTGTCTTTTAACCCGAAACCCAAAACAGGGGATGATGAGATAACAACACGAATATCAGCGATAGCCTCAATGCTCTATATTGAAGCTCAGGTGGGAGATGCTTTTGAACCTCAATCAGCCTTTGATCTGATTTCTGAGATCAGACATCAGGACGATATTTACCAGACAGCCTCCTATACTATTATCCAAAAAGGAAACAGGGAGCAAACCCGGTCAATGTTTAAGGATCAGGAAATCCGCTACCCCATGTTTGTTTATCGGTATTCCAATCCATCATGGAAGGCCTATACCAAACCTTTGGTTTGTCATGCAGGATTATGGGGTGCTTATATGCAACAGATGCTTCAACACCTTACCCTTACCACAGAGCAAAATAACATCCACCTGCGAAGCCTTGGGCAACAAACAGAGCCAGAGGCAACCGAGCTGGCCCGCGAAGTGTCTTCAAAATCCATGCGAATCAAGCTGTTGACTGTAGATTTTTCTGAGAAAAACATCATTTTTGATATTACACTAGAATAACCAGGATTACATACCCTGCTAAAATACCCCAATAATTGGCTATTTCTGCGAAAATTAAGTTTTGGAATGTTTTTTGATTTAAAAAAGAAACATATTTTGTCTTTTGTTTAAACACTATTGAACTGCCAATCGTTTTATTAGTATTTGTACCGGTATTGACCTACCATAAATATTTCTGGATTATGATTATTTCTCCAAATAATAGCCTTCTTACTTCTTCTATCATATCGATAGGCTTGGTGTTATTTACTCTGTTCGCGCAAGGTCAGGAACTCAGAACCATCGAAAATACTGCTTTCCAAAAAGGCGAGAAAATTACTTATCGTGTGTATTACGACAGTTATCTTACCGGAAATCTTAATGCCGGTGTAGCGACCCTTGAAATAAAAGAGGAAGCTGAATTGATAGGAGGGCGGAAAGTAATGAATATCGTAGGGCTGGGGTATACTAAGGGAGCATTCAACAGGTTTTTTCGGGTGTCAAACCGATATGAAACCTTTATTGATGAGCAAGCCATAGTGCCGCTGCTTTTCATCAGGCGTATTAAGGAAAACAACTACCGTAAAAGCCAGGATGTTATGTTTAATCATCGTGATAATATTGCCATCTCAAATACAGATACCGTTAAGATAATTGATAATGTTCAGGATTTAATTTCTGCATTTTATTATATGAGAACTTTTAATTATAACCATGCTGAAGTTGGTGATGTGTATGATGTTAGTTTTTTCCTGGATGACACCGTGCATGTTTCAAGAGTGGTGTTCGATGGCAGAGAAGAGATTAAAACCCGCTCAGGCACTTTTAAAACCCTTCGGTTTAAACCACAGGTATTATCGGGTGAGGTGTTTAGCCAGCCTTATCCAATGACTCTTTGGATATCGGATGATAAGAATAAAATTCCTATTCTTGCTAAGTCGGGGATACTGGTGGGCAGCGTTAAAATGGAGCTGGTCGATTATAAAGGACTCAGAAATCCCGTTACTTCCCGGATAAAGTAGACAGCTAATTAGGGAAGTAATTCTTTTTTTATCATCCACCCTCGCTACAGAGGAAACTAACCTTCTTTTTTGGCAATATATTCAATGTTTTTTTGAATAAAAATCAGTAGGTTTGCCCTTTCAAATAGTTTATACAATCTAATCTTTAAAACACATCAGCACTTATGTTAAAAGCATCTATCCATACAGCAAAGGGGGTCATGAAAGTAGAATTTTATGAAAAGGACGCTCCGGGTACAGTTAAAAACTTTGTTGAACTTGCCAAAAAAGGATATTATGATGGATTAAATTTTCACCGTGTTATTCCTGAGTTTGTGATTCAGGGTGGCTGTCCTCATGGAACAGGTAGTGGTGGTCCCGGATATACCATCCCTTGCGAGCTTGATGGCGACAATCAGTATCATGATCGTGGGGTATTATCGATGGCTCATGCCGGACGTGATACCGGCGGCTCACAATTTTTTATCTGCCATAACCGTCAGAACACTCAGCACCTGGATCGCAAGCATACCTGCTTTGGGAAAGTCTATGAAGGGCTGGAGGTGATTGATGAAATTCGCCCCGGCGACCAAATTGAGAAAATCGTTGTCCATGAAGAAAACAAGCAATAGAAATGCAACAAATAAGATTTCCTTTAAACGGCGATTTTATAGAGCTTTATAAATTGCTAAAAATTACGCAACTGGCAAGCAGCGGAGGAGAAGCCAAACTTATGGTAGAAGAGGGGATGGTGAAACTTAATGGCCAAACTGAAAGTCGTAAGAGGGCTAAAGTTAAACCAGGAGATACTATCGAAATGCAAGGCTATCAAGTTGTAGTAGAGCCATAATTAGGTCACTGATACATGCTTGTGTAATCGGTGTAATATAGGTAAATCTCTTTTCTAAGAAGGCCTATCTCAGATGAGCAAATAGGTGTAAATCACCTGGTTCTTCTCATCTGAGATAGGCTATCTTCTTTTATGTGTAAATCATCTTTCGGTTTAAAAGCCATTCATGTTCGGTTTATCATTTCAAAGATCATACATAACTGGGCTTCCGTATTTGCGAGGCTTTTGCTGTTTACATGCCCTGCAATATATGAAGCAAGCTTTAGGGGGATATAAAAATAGATTTTTTCTTACTTAGGATAGATGGCTGGGAATGTCCCAATAATTATTTGTAGTTGGATATAAAAAAAGAAGGAGAAAAACGAACCCGTTTTTCTCCTTCCTAAGTTAAAGATGTGGACTGGCAGATTACATCATGCCACCCATTCCACCCATACCACCCATGCCTGGGTTCATTGGCATTTCTGGCTTATCTTCTTTAATATCGGCAAGCACACATTCGGTAGTAAGCAACATACCGGCAATGGAGGCCGCATTTTCAAGTGCTATACGGGTAACTTTGGTTGGGTCAATTACGCCACTCTGGTATAAGTTTTCATATACTTCTGTGCGGGCATTGAAACCGTAGTCACCGGTACCTTCTTTTACTTTCTGAACTACAATTGAGCCTTCAATTCCTGCATTGGCAACAATCATACGAAGGGGTTCTTCAAGAGCTCGTTTAACTATATCAACACCGGTATCTTCATCGACATTGCCTGTTTTGAAATCTGCAAGGGCTTGTAGTGCTCTGATATAAGCAATACCACCACCAGGTACAATACCTTCTTCAACAGCAGCACGGGTTGCGTGCAATGCGTCGTCGAAACGGTCTTTTTTCTCCTTCATTTCCATCTCGCTGGCAGCACCTACATAGAGTACGGCAACACCACCTGCCAGTTTGGCAAGACGTTCCTGAAGTTTCTCTCTGTCGTAATCACTGGTTGTATTTTCGATCTGTGATTTGATCTGATTAACTCTTGACTTAATCATTTCACTTTCACCTTTACCACTAACAATAGTAGTGTTGTCTTTGTCAATAGACACCTTTTCGGCACGACCCAGCTGAGACAAATCTGCCTGTTCGAGTTTATAGCCTTGTTCTTCGCTGATTACAGTACCACCTGTTAGGATGGCAATATCTTCAAGCATTGCTTTTCTGCGGTCACCAAAACCAGGAGCTTTCACAGCCGCAATCTTCAGGGAACCACGCAGCCTGTTTACCACAAGGGTTGCCAGAGCTTCACCGTCTACATCTTCAGAGATGATGAGAAGAGGTTTGCCTGTTTGAACTACTTTTTCCAAAATAGGAAGGAAGTCTTTCATGGTGCTGATCTTCTTGTCGTGGATCAGGATGTAAGGATCTTCGAAAACAGTCTCCATTTTTTCGGTATCTGTTACAAAGTAAGGAGAGATATACCCACGGTCGAATTGCATGCCTTCTACCACTTTAACTTCGGTTTCGATACCTTTTGCTTCTTCAATGGTAATAACACCTTCTTTTTTAACCTTACCCATTGCTTCTGCAATAAGTTTACCTATGCTACTGTCGTTATTGGCAGAAATGGTAGCAACCTGCTCAATCATGTCTATGCTGTCGCCAACTTCTTTTGATTGTTTTCTCAGATTTTCTACTACCTGTATTACAGCTTTATCAATACCGCGCTTCAGATCCATTGGATTTGCTCCGGCGGTAACATTTTTTAAACCTGCTGTTATGATTGCCTGTGCAAGAACAGTTGCGGTAGTAGTACCATCACCGGCGATATCTGCAGTTTTAGAAGCAACTTCTTTCACCATTTGCGCGCCCATATTTTCAATCGCATCGGCCAGTTCGATTTCTTTGGCTACGGTTACACCATCCTTAGTAATGGAGGGACCCCCAAATTTTTTATCAATGATTACGTTGCGACCTTTGGGCCCCAAGGTTATTTTAACTGCATTTGAAAGTTTATCAACACCAATTTTCAACGCATTTCTTGCTTCAAGATTGAATACTATATCTTTTGCCATAGTTTTAAAATTTTTATTCTGTAAATACTTAAAAAAAACACCTTATTAGCCTATAACAGCATAAATGTCAGACTCACGCATAATGAGATAATCTTTTCCATCCACAGAGATTTCAGTACCTGCATATTTTCCATACAATACGATATCTCCGGTTTTTACGGTAACAGGGTCATCTTTTTTTCCTTCTCCCACTGCCACGACAGTACCTCTAACAGGTTTTTCTTTTGCTGTATCCGGTATAATAATTCCTCCGGCGGTTTTTTCTTCAGCGGCTGCTGGTTGTACCAGTACCCGGTCTGCTAAGGGCTTGATGTTTATATTTGCCATGTTTGCAATTTTTGATTGTTAAACAATAAATAATTTCATAAAATAAGTTTCTTTTGCATTTGTAATGCATCACTGCCTCTGTCATTTTTTGTGCCAAAACTCAAAAACATCCATTTTGGCCCAAAACAGTCCATTTAGTCAGGGGTATATAACCAAAAAGTGTCAGATGTATGACAATCTGACACTTTTAACTGCAGTTGGATGACCGCTATTTTAGTTGATTTCTTCCTCTTCTGGTTCTTCAGTAGGTTGTTCTTGCTGTATAGGAGTGGTAGAGAAGTCGGGGGCAGTAGCAGCAGGTATGCGGTCAATGATTTCACTTTCGCGTGTTTCAACGACCTGGCCACGGGGAATAACAAAGGTAGATGTCAGGGTTAATGCCAGTAAGACAATAGCAAGGGTCCAGGTAGACTTTTCAAGAAAATCTGTGGTTTTCCTTACACCCATGATCTGGTTGTTAGAAGCAAAATTCGATGCCAGTCCCCCTCCTTTGGAGTTCTGTACCAAAACAATTAAAGTCAACAGAATGCAAGTTATCAGGATCAATACTGATATTAAAATGTATGTGCCCATTATTTCTTCTTTTTAAATATTGATTTCGTTTTTGATAGCTAATATTTTTTTTGCAAAGTAACTGCTTTTTTCCGGGAATTTCAAACATAATTTTTCATAGATGTCCAGGGCTTTTTCTTTATTGCCTTGTTTATGAAATATCTGTGCCAGGGTTTCGCTTACCAGTTGTGGATTTTCGTTTGTACTGGAAGCAGACAAATCTTCTTGCCTTTCGGGCAGCTCCTTACTTATTTTTATGCGTGGCTCTTCTTTAAGGAATTTGTCAATTAGCAAGCTTATGTCAGGTTTTTGCGCCTGTTTTTCATGTTCTGTAAAAGCAGGTGCATGGTGTTGGGGCATTACAATTTGATTCTCTATGGGTGGAGGAGGTGCTGGCAAAGGGTCTTTTATTGCTCTCGTCTGTTGGCTTTGCTGATTATCTGGCCCAGATTCAGTATCTTTTACCTTATTCGCCTGCTCTTTTCCTTGATTTGCTGATGCAGTACTTATACCACCAGGAATGACTTTAGCTGATTGATTAGAGGGCAGAGGGCTTTGGGGCATTTCTTTTGGCAAATTGGGTTCTTTCTGCTGTAAGGTTTGATTTGC
>JBEPXC010000137.1:0-9543 GCA_041642035.1 Sphingobacteriia bacterium | reverse complement strand
AGCATTCTAACCATAAAGAAGGGTATATTCAGGAAAGGTTCTTTATGTGCAATGAGTTTGTCGGTTGCTGTAATGTCGTGATGAGCCCATTCGTAGATGTGAGGCAAACCGAAATATAGCAAAAACATCAGCAGTGCACCTACAGGTAAAAATGCTCCCAAAGCCTGTGGCATACGTTGTATTACGGCCGACCATCCTGAATTGGTAATATACTGTATGCTGTAAAACAGCAATGAACCCATAGCCAGGGTGATGAAGTAATAATTATTGAGCAATATATTAGCCCAGGTGCGTTGAGGATCGGTGATAAATCCTAAAATCACGGCTGTTATTCCAAGGAGTACCAAGCCGGAAAACAGCAGGTTTAAATTCTTTTTGGGGGTGAAGGTATTTTCCATTTTGCCTGTTTTATTTCTTTTCCTGGATTACGTGTTCAATAAAAGCTACGATCTTCCAACGTTGCTCGGGTGTGATCAGTGATGCATGGGCACCCATAACGCCCCAGCCTGCAGAAATAACATGAAAAGTTTCTCCCGAAGGCTGTTGCACAATTCGCTCTTCCTGCAGGTTGGTAGGAGGGATCATGTATTTTCCGCTGGTATGAAGCCATCCTTTACCATCGCCCTGTACTCCATGACATTGAGCACAAAAAATATCATAAAGCTCCTTTCCCTGTTCAAGGGTAAGATTGTTGATCTCAAGAGGATTGATCAGGTTTCTGCCAGCCATTTCTCTGCCTTCAAAATCTGCACTATAAGGATAGGGCTGAGTATGGCGAGGAATGGTTCCTTCAACCGGTGTGCGCATGGTCTTGCCATCTTCTGTGACGGGGTTTTCCGACCATGTCTTATAGTCATAGCCATGAGCCATGTCGGGAAAATATTCCAGACCCTTATCTTCATGGGTGCGATCACACGATATGACCAGCAGCATAATCAGCAAAGCCACATTTAGCTTCAAGAATGACCGTCGTATGTTCTTTATGTTGTACATATTGTTTTTATGCATTGGTTTATGTATTGTCTTTTTCTGTAATAATTTCGGCATGGTCTTCCCTAAGCCAACTCTCTATCTCATCGGAGTTGTCCTTTGGAGTCAGCAATAGGTAGAAGCTATCATCGGTCACTGATCTGCCAATGAGATCTGCTGTTTTTCCCGGAAATATTCCTGCACGGGCATGAAAAGTAAGCACGGAGAATATGGTGATTAATAGTATGCATACCAAAAACATTAAAACCACCATAGGGGGGAAGCTAAATACCGGTTTCCCGCCATAAATAAGAGGGTAATCAATTACGGCTGTATAGTAAATCAAAGAAAACATGGCCGCAAGGGCAATTATCCCGTAAAGCACTGCCAGATAGGGTAAGCGCGACTCTTTGGTGATCTTCTTTAAAATATCGTGTGTGGCAAAAGGACCAAAGGCATCTATAATGCTAACTTCTTTCTCTTTCATTCGGGTTATCGATTTCAGTAAGGCCGATTCGTTGGTGAATTTTGCAACTATTCTCTTTGAAGCCATTTTTAAATAATTAATGTTAATCAATAAATATCAGCTTTCTTATATACAACAGAAAACCACAAAAAATGCTCACTTACATACAATTAATTTCCATCTTTCCTGAATGCTTTCAGCTCGTTGATAGCAATTATGGGAATAAACCGTACAAAGAGCAGCATGCCACAGGTGAAAATTCCAAAGGTTCCAACATATATCCCGATATCCACCAGGGTGGGCGAATAATCAGTCCAGCTGGAGGGAAGATAATCCTGTGCCAGGGAAGATATAAGGATAATGTACCTCTCGAACCACATGCCTATGTTAATGATGATTGAAACAATGAACAAGATGATAACATTTCTGCGTGCTTTTTTAAACCAAAAAATCTGAGGGGCTATGGCATTGCAGAACACCATGGTCCAGAAGGCGGCAGAAAAAGACCCTGTTGCCCGGGCATTAAAAAAGGTATACATTTCATATTCTACACCCGAATACCATGCAATGAAAATCTCAATGCTATAGGCCAGTCCAATGACCAAACTCCCGAATTTGAGCACATTGGCAATAGAATCAAGATGTTTGTCGGTGATGTAATCGGAAATTTTGAACGCTTTACGCATCAGGATCATAATGGTAAGTACCATGGCAAAACCTGAAAATATCGCCCCCACAAAGAAATAGGGCGGGAGTATGGTGGTATGCCATCCCGGCAATATAGATACTGCAAAGTCGAGGGCAACAATGGTATGCACTGATATTACAAGGGGTGCAGCCAGTCCACCAAGCATACGGGTGAGGGTTTCGTATCTGTTGTAGGTAATCATCGAACCGGTCCATCCCATGCTGAAAAAGCCATACAGAGCCCTTGATGCTTTGGTCTTTGCGCGATCACGCATGGTGGCCAAATCAGGCACCATACCAAAATACCACAGGGTGAGCGACATGAGCAAATAGGTGCTGATGGCAAAAACATCCCATAATAGCGGGGAGTTAAAATTTACCCACAAGAGTCGTGAAGTAGGGTAGGGGAAGATGAAGAACACCAGCCAGGGGCGACCCATGTGCAGCACCGGAAAAAGAGCAGCACAAATAACGGCAAAGACGGTCATGGCCTCAGCTGTTCTGTTGATCGATGCAGCCCATCGTTGTCTGAATACAAGGAAAAAGATGGTAAAGGCTGTACCTGCATGCCCGATGCCAATCCACCAAACAAAATTGATGATGTCCCACCCCCAGGCAACGCTGTTGGTAAGGCCCCATGTTCCAAGTCCCTGGCTCAGGGACATGTAAAAGGCCCAGCCGCCATAAGCCAACATGATGAAGCCTATAATCATACCAATTTTCCACCACAGGGCAGGCTTGTTTTCGCTGGGAGCAAGCAATTCGTTGGTGATTTCACTGGATGTTTTTTCGCCCGTTACCATGGGCCATCTGATACTGCTTGTAATCATTGTATAACGATTTATAACCGGTTTGCAATTTTTCTTTATAGATGGATTTGTTTTTCTACATGCTGAAATCCATCATGTATTCATTCCACTCAGGCCTTGGTATTTCTTATTTTTGTAAGATAACCAATCGATGGCAGGGTGTGCAATTCTTCCAGCAGATGGTAATTGCGCGGATCTTTAATTAACTGAGCGACCCTGCTGTTGGGATCATTTAAGTCTCCAAAAACCAGTGCATCGGAGGGGCATGAAGCCACACAGGCCGGCACTACATCTCCATCCTTTAAGGCACGCCTTTGAGTTTTAGCCTCGCTTTTTGCTGCCTGAATGCGTTGCACGCAGAAAGAGCATTTCTCCACCACACCTCTTTCCCTGACCGTTACGTCGGGATTCAGCACCATACGGCCCAGTTCGGAGTTCATGTTAAAGTCAAATTTCTCGTTTCCGGCATATTTATACCAGTTGAAGCGCCTTACTTTATAGGGGCAGTTGTTGATGCAATATTTTGTACCCACACATCTGTTGTAGGCCATTTGGTTAAGACCCTCATGGCTGTGGTTTGTAGCTGCTACCGGACATACATTTTCGCAGGGAGCATTGTCGCAATGCTGACAGGTGAGAGGTTGAAAAACTACCCCCGGATTTTCTGTGTCACCCGTATAATAGCGATCGATTCGTAACCAATGCATGATGCGTCTGTTTTTAACTTCTTGCTTACCTATAACGGGGGTGTTGTTTTCCGATTGACAGGCGATGACACAAGTACTGCATCCAGTGCAGGAGTTCAGGTCAATCATCATTGCCCAGTGATGGCCTTCAAACACCAGCTCAGGGTATAAGCTTGACATATGCTTGAGGTGATAATCACGAATTTCATTGCCCGCTTTGGGATTCTCCTGGTATTTATCAAGCGTAGATTCTCTTACAATATGTCGGCCTTCCATGTTGTGATGGGTTTGAGTGCGGGCAAATTCATATCTGCCGCCTGTTTTTTCCCAGCTCATCACATTCCATGGGAATTCATTGTCTTTCCGTAATACAAAGGCATTGACCCCAACATTATCTGCTGATTTTCCGGCATGTGTGCGACCATAACCCAGGGCAACGGATATGCTGCCATAGGCCTGTCCGGGCTGTATCATCAGCGGAATCTCTAGGTCATTGACTCGTATGATGTCTCCATCCTGAAGGTCGTTATCTTCGGCAAAGCGCGCGGAAATAGCAGCAAAATTATCCCAGGTTATCTTTGTAATGGGATCGGGAAGTTCCTGCAGCCATGGATTGTTGGCATAGCTGCCATCGGCCACCGATACATTTTCGTATACCATGAATTGAACCTCTGCCGACTGGGTCGTTACCTCCTTCAGTCGTGTGATGGCTTCTGAAGCAACACTTGCAGCCGGTGAACTGCTGAATGAAATGCTTTGGTTGTTCTCCTGTATGCCAGCCTGTAAAGTATTTACCCAGAATTGTTGAAAATCAGGATAATTGTTTTGTGTAGGGAAAAGATTTATTCGCCAGTATTCCATGAGATAAGCATGGAAATCCGCATCTTTTTCTTGCCATACCAACAATGCTGATTGAAACTGTCGGGTATTAAAAATGGGTTGCATAGCTGGCTGGCAGAGGGAGTAGAAACCTGTTTTGGGCATGGCATCGTTCCACGATTCCAGGTAATGATTGTCGGGAAGTATATATTGACATGCAGCAGCAGTTTCATTTTTTGCCTGAGCAAATGATACGCTTATTTCTGCTTTTTCCAGTGCAGACCTAAGAGCAGCTGCTTTTGGATGATTATACAGGGGGTTGGTATTGTAGAATAACACTACTCCTGCATTTCCGGCTTCCATATCGGCAATCATAGCATCCATAGCCTCATTGTTGCCCTGGCCCATGTTTAGTGGCTGAGATCCGTCAATGGTGTTACCATAAGCCCCTGCCATATTGTTGATGGCATTGATGAGCACCTGTATGTCGGTGTTGTTGTGCCCGCATACCACTATGGTTTTGCCTCTGTTATTGAGAATCTCACGGGCAAGGGCTTTGGTATCATAGTCTGTGGAAGGAGAACTGAAAACAGCATTTCCGGTCAGGGCCGCCATTTCATTATACAGTTCCATGATGATTTCCATTTCCTGAGAGGGTTTTACCGGAATCCTAACGTCGGCATTGGAACCTGATACAGACATGCCGGCTTCAAAATGTATGTGATGCGACATACTCTGTTTCTCTGCCGATACCTTGCGGGTTTGTGCAAAGCGGTTGGCGAAGGCAAGGGGTGAAAGCCAGGTAGCCAGGAAATCGGCACTGAAGCTTACTACCAGCTGCGCCTTTTCAAAATGGTAATCAGGAATAATATTAAACCCAAAAGATTGGTTGTGTGCTTTACGTATGGCTTCATAAGAAACCGCATCCCAGGTAACTATTTCCAGTGAAGGATACAGATTCCTGAATTCACGCATGAGCTGTTGAGTAGCAGGGCTCAAAATGGTAGGGGTAACCAGGAAGCTTTTCTTTCCATGGGTTGCAGCTGATCTAAGTGCCTGGATAATTTCACTATCGGCCTTCTCCCATGCAATAGCTTCATTGTTTTTTACCGGATGTTTGTATCGGGCACCATCATCGTACAGGCTCAGCACTGATGCCTGAACCAAAGCCGAGGTGCCTCCCCGGGTGAAACCCGATTTATCATTACCTTCAATTTTAATGGGTCTTCCATCCCTGGTTTTTACCAATATACTGCAGTAGCGGTTGCCATCAGCAAATGAAGAAGCATACCAGCTTGCCATACCGGGAGTTAGTGTTTCAGGATGATTGAGGTATGGGATAGCTTTTTTTACGGGATTCTCACAGGCAGATACCACAGTGGCAGAAAACAGACTTATGCCACACCATTTAAGAAAATCACGGCGTGAGGATGATTTCTCGTTGGCCTCATTGGCCAGAATTTCCATCATAGAAGATTCTTTTTCTTCCTCCTGTGGCTTATAACCAGGACGGGTTTCTTCTATGCTTTGCCAGTATTTTTTTTCCATTGACTATTTATTTTCAGGTAACAGGGGGTTGATATCGTTTCTCAATGTGTTGCGTTAAGGTGTTGGATTTTGTAGGAACTAAAGGACGTCTTAAGATTTAGCCTTTCCGAGAGTGACCCCTAATAATGACAGCTTTGGCAATCTTCACCGCCAAATTCTGCCGCTGTAACCCCATCAATTTCTCCATTTTTAATTTGCTCGTGTAGCTTTTCAAACATGTCGTAATAGGGGTTTTCCAGGAAATCAACATCCGTAGTTCTATGACAGGTAAGGCACCATCCCATGGATAAATCTTCTACCTGCTTTACTATATGCATAGTTTCTACCTCACCATGACATTCGGTGCAGTCGAGCTTTGCTGCATTAACATGCTGGGCATGACTGAAAAAGCTATGATCGGGCAACTTATGTATTCTGATCCACTCAACCGGATCACCTGTAGCCGCCGCTGTGTGTATTTTATTAATCTCAAAAGTACCTGAGTTGGTACCACTGCGTATTACCCCATGGCAGTTGAGACAAACATTGTTAGAAGGTATATTGGCCGAAATGCTATACTCTGCTGTGAAGTGACAATATTCGCAATCAATATCATTTTCACCAGCATGAATAAGGTGTGAGAATTTAATGGGTTGGTGAGGAGCGTAATCCTGCGTGCGGCTAAGAGCCTGTGCCTCTGTCATGGCAATCTGACTATGCACGGCAATACCGGCCAAAAGAATGACAATATGAACAATCTTAAAACGTATTTTATGGGTGAAAAGAAGATCGATAATAGCAAGCAACATCAACAGACCCATGCCCCAGAAAAGAGCAGCCCGCTTTGGTAAGGCCTGCATTTCTGAAGGTCCCTGTTCAATAAGCTGATGATAGTAAGCCTGCAATAAGTAGGCTTCATCTTCAGTTATTTTCATTCCCGCATGGTCTTCCATCAATCGGGCAGATACCGGACTGTTCATTATGTTCATCAGGTTGTAGTTGGAAGTCTGCTGCCAGGTGGTAGCCAATTCATACGCGGCCGGATTCCAATTGATGTCTGCCTGAGTCTCCAGGTAATGACAGGAGGAACAGTCGTGCGTACCACTTTCAAAAGGTACAAGGCCTTTGAATAAGCGTTCCCCTCTGCGCTTTTGTTGGGTGGTGTAGTCTCCTGTGGTAAGATCAACCTCATCATCCAGCCGCTCTTGCCTCTCAAGAGTGGTTTCGTCAATGAGTTCTTCGGGAAAAGTATCTCCCTCATAGGTGGTCATCTGTTCTATAGTGTCGGTTTGCTCAACCTGTGTGGAGTCCTGAAAGGAACTCAGTGAAATAATTATGACCAAAGACATCACAATTAAAGTAAAAGCGGCCAGGCTTTTTGGGGGGTGAGAGAGAATTTTCTTCATGTGTTGGTTATAGTTTCACAAAATTGAAGCTAATTTAATTTTGTTTAACGATTGATTTTATTTCGGTGTTGAGGTGCTTTTTTATTGATTTACTGAATGTTCCACTAATAAAGCGTTTTAACGTATATCAATGCAATTTAATCTGAGCATTCGAACGACTAAAGTATAAAAAAAAACCTTACATGCAACCGTACCACCTTATTCATAATGGTTAAAAATAGAACGTAATTAAGAAAAATGATCTTAATCTTACAGGTTATGTTTTTTTGTTTAATAATAAACCACAGTATTTCGTTCAGAAGGTATAACAATGGTAATAAAAGGTACATCTTCCATTTGATGGCAGGTGTTGCAGGCATTGGTGAGTTTTAAAAAGGTATCCTCAAACATTTCTGAGTTCTGCGATTCAACTGCACTTTGTATTTCCGGCAAGGCTACGTTTACAAAAGCCTGGGCAGAAGGTTCATGTTCCGGTCTTCTTATAAAACCTTGTTCCAGGGCCTCCATAATATGTTCACGTTGATATTCGGCGAAATCCCAGTTTTTATCCATTCCTGCCCAATACAATTCATGATAGCGGTAAGAGGTTTCCACCATGGTTCTGCTAAAGCCCTGCAACTGCTGTTCAAGATTATCGGCAATTTCCTGGCGGTTCTCGCCCAGCCATTCAGTCTGGATGGAATCCTGGGTGCTTTGTTTGCAAGAAGAGTTAATCATCATTAACGGTAATCCGACCAATAAGAAAAGATGTTTTCGCATAATAATATATTAAAAGTTTATGCGAATATATCCTTAATTTGGCAATTATTTCGATCAGGAGTTGAATTATGTAGCTATTTAAAATAAGTCTAAATAAGTGGTTTTGGCTCCGCTCAACCACCCCTTTTCTGGGCACTGAGCGGAGCCGAAGGGTGGTTTCGGCTCCGCTCAACCACCTTTGCCCTGTATCGTTTAGGAAGATGAAGGGTCTATAATGCTGATTCTGTCTGCTTTGGGTTTAAAATAGCATTTCTGGTTTTGACCACTCATTTGAGGAGATGCGTAAAGGATTAATTCTAAAGGTTTTTCATTTGCATTCTCAACCTTGCAGGTGAGTTCGAGGTACTCCCCAAGAAACCTTGTCTGAATTACATCTCCACAAATACAATCAGGACCCGGGGGTAATATACTTAAATGCTCAGGTCGAATGGACAGGGTAACCTCTTGATTAAGCTCTGCCTTAATGTTTTCTGCACGAATCAATCCCAGGGAGGTATGAAAACCTTCAGGGGTTACTTTTGCCTTGAGAATATTGGTTTTTCCAAAGAAATCGGCAACGTATTCATTTACAGGAGCGTTGTAAACTTTTTCCGGGGTATCGGTCTGTAGCAACTTACCCTTTCTGAGTACCGACACTTTATCTGCAATAGTAAGTACATCTTTGGTATCGTGGGTAACAAAAATGGCTGTTGCACCGGTACTTCTGATGATCTTGCCTATATCATCGCGCATTTGATTTTTACGCATACTGTCAAGGTTGCTAAAGGGCTCGTCGAATAATATAATGCGGGGCTCTGGAGCAAGGGCCCGTGCCAGGGCAACCCGTTGCTTTTGACCTCCTGAAAGCTGATGAGGATATCTCTTTTCCAGTCCCTCCAGTCCACATAATTTAATGATGCTGGTTGCTTTTTCTTTGGCTATTCGTTGTGAAAACTTAAATAAGCCAAAGCTTATATTTTCCCATACTGTCTTGTGTGGAAAAAGTGCATAATCCTGAAATACTATGCCTACCTGCCTCTGCTGAGGTTCTTTAAAGGTCGATTCATCCGCCACCATTTCTGCGTTGATGATGATCGAACCCCTGCTAGGTGTTTCAAATCCTGCAATCATGCGCAGTATGGTCGTTTTGCCGCATCCGCTTTCTCCCAGCAAAGCCGCAATTTCTCCCTGTGCAACCCTAAGGTTGAAATTTTCAACAGCCCAATCTTTTGATTCACTGAATTTCTTGCCTATATTTCTGAGTTCTAGTATAGTCATGTTGATTGTTTATTTGTCTTCATGGGTCATAATTTTATTGAGCAGCAAAACAGGGATTAATCCCGTTGCCACAATAATCAACGCAGCCGGTGCTGCCTCAGCAATTCTTTCATCCGAAGCAAATTCGAACGCCCTGATGGCCAGGGTGTCAAAGTTGA
>JBEPXC010000136.1:0-9547 GCA_041642035.1 Sphingobacteriia bacterium | reverse complement strand
TTGCCTTCATGCTCTATAGCAATCTGTTCCAGACCATAATCTCTGGCTAAATAGGTAAGAGCCGGATGGAAAATTAAAAAGCGTTTATGGGTAAGCCCTTGCGTGATCTCCAGCATCTGTTCGTGGGTGGCCCGTAAGTCGGATTCTATAGCAGGATAATTGGCTGAAATAACCGTTGTTAAGTCAGGATATAAATTGATAAGATTATCTCTTATAACGGGCAAAAGCTGCAGCATAACAGCAGGTGAAAGCCAAATGTGGGGGTCAACACCCCCTTCATGCACATGATCACCATGCACATACGCTTCCCCTTTAATAAGCTCCACATAGTCAGAAAAATTCACCTCCTTCATATCGGGGTTTAACTCCTTGAGCCGACCGATAAATGTCTGCTCATAGCCAAGGGAACCAATCCTGAAATAAAGCCGGGAATCGGAAAGCTTCTGCATTTGTGCCGCGCCCGGTGAATAGGTGGCATGGCTGGCACCCTGAGGGACCATTACGTTTACATCAAGCGTGTTATCGGTTAAACGATCAACAAAAAACTTTATGGGCTCGATGCTTACCGATATACTACTTTTATCCGACTGCGGCCCACTGCAACCTACCAGAGTTGCAATCACCAATACAAGGGCCCATTTAAAAGAAAATCTGATTTTTGAATACATGATAAAATAATGTAAATGTTAATAAATCTGTGCTGCTGCTGATATACTCTTTTCAGGCCAGGCAGCAGAACCATGGTCTTTCTGCGCGGAGCCGGTTATTTAATTATCTCCAGCAATTCCGCATCTTCAAGGATATAAATAAGATGATCCATATCGTTGGTATTAAGTTTCAACTTTCCTCTGACCTCAATATAATCATCGGTGCTTAGTCGTCGAAACCGGATGCGATGACTAACGAGTGTTTGTATCTCGACAACCGATTCAATGCCCGAACCCGAACAAAAGAAACACTGCTGCATGGGTACATAGGATAAAACAAACTCATCGCCTGTTACATCGGCGGGAAGGAAAAATCCCCGTAATAAGATTTCTTGTCCATCCAGTTTCTTTACAGAGTCGCCAAATCTTGGCACTTCAACAAAGGAATTATAGCTGACACTAAACTTATAGCGCATACGCACATCCTGGAGCATCAGATCCCAGGTTTGATTGTTGTAGTGGCTTTCAAGATCGGGCGGTTGAGAGAAAGCAAGCAGAGACAAAAGGATAAATATAGTTTTAATCATTTTTTTTGGGTTAAAGTAAAATGTACATCGGTATTGTATGCCCACCATGCAGGAAAAAGGGAGGCAATGATACCGGTAAAAAGAGCATAGAATAACAATATCATTTCCTGTGGATAGAGTTTAAGGATGGCTCCATCGCCCAGGAAATGAAATTCAGGCAGCAAGAGCCAGATAATCCTTGAGAAAACCATTCCTGCCAGCCATCCTGCCAGGGCAATTATGGCTCCCTGGTATACCAGCATAGCAAAAACTTTTACACGACCGGCACCCATTACCCTCATCAGGGCAATATCCTGCATGCCCTGTCTTAGGGTGTTCCACATATGGATAAAAATATTTATTCCCGAGATGGCAATAATAATCCATGCAAGAGACATAAAGACATCGAAGCCAACCGATAAAAGCTTTAACAACCTGTTGATCTCAAGGGCGGGAGACGCGGCCTGCATATTGGTGGTTTCATTGATAAGTCGGCTGAGCTGAATATTACCTCCCGGATTGCGAAATTGTAACAGCATAGCCGTTATTTCTTTGTCGTGGGCTTGTGATGGTCTTTCAAGAGATTGCCTATGGGCCTGAAACAGGATCATCTCTTCGGAAGAGATGTCTTCACCGGCATCTATTTTTTCCTGTATAGCGGCAATGGCCGGATTTAAGGGCAATGTATCCTCAGGAGCATGATCGGAATCTGAGTGGTCTTGATGATCTTGGGTATCATGCTCATGATCATGCCCGTGCTCATCCTCATGAACATGCCCCTCATCATCGTGGTGTTGATGGTCTGCGGGCAAATCATTGGCATGTTCCTCATGCAGATGCTCTTCATCATCATGGGAGTTCGCGTGTACTTTCCAAACAGAAGCTACCGGAGTAAGAATAAGATTATTCAGCACACCTGAACCGGAATGTATACCGGTAACCGTATATGAAAATTCGTCATGCACATGCCCCATATCCTGGAAACCGTGCACGCCGGCAAACTGGTCACCTGTTTTCAGACCACTGGCAAGAGCTACATTAACGCCAATGGTAACCTCGAGTTCGTTTTGGTACCACTGCCCACTCTGCAAGCTGGCATTATAGAGCTGAGGATATTCCAGCGGTGCTCCTACTATACGAAAGCCATGATAACTATCACCCAGGGCCAGAGGGATGGCATTCTTAATGGCAGGATGTCGTGCCAGATTTTCTGCCTCGTACAGACTTATATTTCCTGTTGGATAATCGGCATGCAGCACGGCAGAAAGAATCAGTTGGGTAGGGCTTCCCTTGGCACCGACAACCATATCAATACCCGAGAAATTTTGCTCAATGCTTTTGTTCAGATGGTAGTCGGCCAATATAATCAGAGAAATAATGCTAATGCCTATAGCAAACAACAGTACGCTAAAGAGTGTGCTTCCGGGGCGGGCGGCCAGTTTTTGCAGTGCAATTTTCAGTACGTACATAAGCAGCCTTTTTAAAGATTATAAATATTGGTGAAATGGCTTTTCAACCGGTTGTCGTGGGTGGCAATGAGCCAACTCACGGGGTTATCGGATAGGGAGAGATTCATCAGACGGATGAAATTCTCGCAGTTGTCATCATCGAGGCTTGAGGTAGGTTCGTCAGCAAATATCCACGAAGGATTATTGGCCATTGCCCTGGCAATGGAGAATCGTTGCTGTTCACCTTCGCTAAGCTGCTCAGGTTTTTTCTGTGCCAGTTTATCTATCCCCAGCATTTGCAGCATCAATTTCAGATGCTCCATATTCACCCTATTGCCCGATAGCCTGCAGGCAGCCTTGAGATTTTCCATCACACTAATGCCTTCTATAAAAAAATGCTTTTGAAAGATCATCCCTATATTTTTTCCACGAAACCGATCTTTTTCACTGCCACTAAGGTTGCTCAGTGTCGTATTGTCAAACATCACCCCTCCACTCAGAGGACTCAATATGCCCGAGAGTAAATGCAAGAGGCTTGTTTTGCCACTTCCCGAATTACCCAATATCAGCATATTCTCCCCCTGGGAGCATGAGAAGTCATTAAAACGTAATTCCCGACCTGAAGGATAGCTATAAATAAGGGATTTTACTGAGAGCATTGAAATGGATAGTTTATTTTACAATGGTATGTCTTTTTCCTCAACCGACAATCTATTTGAGGATTAATTGCAACTTTTGCACCTGCCATTAATGATCAGGTCATAGCCTGAGGCTGCAAATCCCTCTGGAAGCACAGGAGGAGTAAACTCAGGACGGGGCAGGCAATACACATTATTGCAACCATCACAGTAAAAATGAGCATGAAAATGCTCTTTACTCTTATGTTTATGACGCGTAATGGCATAACGCACATCTCCCCCTTCCAGCGCGATACTATGAATTACATCCTGATCTAAAAAACTACGAAGAGTACGATAAATGGTGGTTCGGTCAAAGGTATACGAAAGTTTATTTCTGATCTCCGTTTCGGACAAGGCTGATCCTGATTCAAGCAGGGTTCTCAACACATCCACCCGGCAGGGTGTGCGCGATAAATTCTTATTGCCCAACAGAGCATTTGCTTCATCAATCATTTACTGAATACTTTTAATTGAGCGCATTAGATTTTGCAACATTGTTGCAAATATACGCATTTTTATTCGATAAATAGAAAACAACCAATGCGATCAGGAGCTTCTTTTTTTCATCTTCCCGCTGTGCTTTCTCCCATAGGAATTTTCGTATACCATGATGGTGATAAACATCATGCTCAGGAAATAAAAAGAATCTTCGATGGGTATAGTGAAAAGGCGTATGCCAAGGTTGTGTGAGTCGTTGTAAGAAACCACCGGTAAAGAGGTTAACACACCATTAACAATAAAAAAAGGCACCAGCGACACAAAGTACATAAAGTAGAAATGACTCAACCATGTTTTATGGCTTTTGGTAAAGAATTGCCAGAAAAGCAGTATAGAGGAAAGATACATTACCACAAAGGTATAAATGCGATGGGTATTCATAAAGGCGAGCGTAAGGGTAAGGAGACCAAGGATAAGAGTTAGTGCGTAGGAAGCTTTCGGGAAATAGAAATGAGGGAAGAAGAATCGCAACACTTCATATACAAAAACACAACAATAGGTAATGATGATAAAAAAGAGCCATTCTTCAACAGGAAGGCTAAGAAAATAATATCCCAATACATAATCATAGTTAAAGGACCATATTTTCATACGAGTAAATATGACATCCCAGGGGATATACAGGAGCATCATCACCAAAATGCCTTTAAAAAGATAGGGCCATTTGGCGTAAAAAGCCACTCTGTTTTCAAAGCTTCGCAACAAAGGAACTGCGATACTACCCAATAACAAAAGAGCATATGTCCATTTTTCCATAAGCCGGGGAGGTAAATTAATAGGTTATCAACTATAAAAACGATCATTAAACATATTTTATCATCTATTGTTTGAAGCAAGTTCCGTTTTGTTAATATGGCTAATAATGTGTATTTTTGAGGTTTCTTCTGGTGCTGATAATGCATTTTTGCGGAAAGAAAAAACATATTCACAATTCACTATACCACAATCCATTTCAAGCTATATGGGAGTATTTATAGCCGTTTTAATCATCCTCAGCTGGGGTTCGCACCTGGCCTGGATGTTTCATCATGTTGCTTTATCACCCACCAATGGTTGGATGTATCTTCATATACTTATCCAGGCCTGGCTTTATACCGGTTTGTTTATTACCGGCCACGACGCCATGCATGGAGGTGTTTCAAAAAATAAAGTGGTAAATAATACCCTGGGCACCATAGCCACTTTTCTCTTTGCAGCCATGTCATATAAAAGGTTGCGAAAGAATCATGGTCTTCACCATAAAGCCCCTGCAACAGCATCGGATCCTGATTTTTATGTCAAATCGCAAAGCTTCTGGCGCTGGTGGGGAATTTTCATGTGGAGATACATGACTATTTTTCAGATCATTATTATGGCTGTTGTTTATAATCTCTTTATTCATATACTGGGCTTTGGTGAGGTTAAAACTCTTGTTTACTGGGCGCTGCCAGCCATACTGGGCACGTTGCAACTGTTCTATTTCGGGGTTTACTGGCCTCACCGGCTGCCTCATGAGCCCCATATGATGCCCCACCGGGCAAGAACACAAAAGAAGAACCATTTATGGGCCATGATAAGTTGCTACTTTTTCGGATATCATTTTGAACACCACCAGGATCAAAATATTCAATGGTGGAAATTACATACAACAAAAAAACAATAGAGAATAATGGAGATGCTTAAAAATCTTGTTGAACAGGCATGGGAAGACCGTTCCCTGCTCAAAGAAGCCCAAATGCTTGCGGCCATTGAAACCACCCTAGAACATCTTGATAAAGGTACTCTGCGTGTAGCAGAAAAAATCAATGGAGCATGGATAGTGAATGAATGGATAAAAAAGGCTGTAATATTATATTTCCCAACACGTAAGATGCAAACTGTTGAGATTGGCCCGTTTGAATTTCACGACAAGATAGCACTCAAAAAAGATTATGCAGAGCTTGGGGTAAGGGTAGTTCCCCATGCCATAGCACGCTATGGCTCCTACCTGGCACCTGGCATTGTTTTAATGCCTTCTTATGTAAATATAGGGGCCTTTGTTGACAGTGGCACCATGGTCGACACCTGGGCTACAGTAGGCAGCTGTGCTCAAATAGGGAAAAACGTTCATCTCAGTGGAGGCGTTGGTATCGGGGGCGTGCTTGAACCCATACAGGCGGCTCCGGTTATCATCGAAGATAATTGTTTTATCGGTTCACGGTGCATTGTGGTAGAGGGCGTGAGAATTGAAGAAGAAGCCGTTTTGGGGGCAAATGTTGTTCTTACCGGTTCAACCAAAATTATCGATGTCAGCGGGCCTGAACCTATTACTTACACCGGAGTGGTGCCTCCAAGAGCCGTAGTAATACCCGGAAGCATTGCGAAAACTTTCCCTGCAGGCACCTATAATGTTCCCTGCGCCCTGATTATAGGTAAAAGGAAAGCAAGCACCAACCAAAAGACCAGCCTTAATGATGCGCTAAGAGAATATAACGTGGCCGTTTAACACCATTATGCTGCCCCAGGTTGAAAGAGAACGTTAAATGTTCTTTTGAGATATTGAAATTGTAAACAGGAGTAGTAATTTTGATGAATTAAAAGAAGTTAATCCTGACCAGCATTATCACTTAACACATAACCAAAAAGTATTTATGCATGAAGATCTGGATAAGGCCATTGAGGTGCTGCAAAGTGGAGGCATCATCCTCTACCCCACCGACACCATCTGGGGTTTAGGTTGTGATGCCACCAATGCTAAGGCCGTCAGTAAGTTATATAAAATTAAATTCCGACAGGAGAGTAAATCATTGATTATTCTTGCCGGGAATGTTGACATGATTAAGCAGTATGTACAAAAAGTGCCGGAAATAGCTATTGAAATGATTCATACCTACAAGGGATCACTAACCATTATTTATAAAAATGCGCGCAACCTGCCAAAAAACCTGATTCCCGACGACGGAACCATCGCCATAAGAATTCCTTCCAATACATTTTGTCGGGAGTTGCTGAACAAATTTGGCAAACCCATAACATCGACATCGGCAAATTATAGTGGAGAGCCCTCACCCATCGCCTTTAGCAAGATCAGCAAAGAGATTAAAGAAGCGGTAGATTATATTTGCACCTCTGATCAGGATGTTTTTATTTCTTCCAAGCCCTCTGCCATCATTAAGGTTCAGGATGATGGCCAGATACATATCTTAAGAAGCTGATAAAAAGCCGAAAAAATTGAATTGTAGCACAACATCTAATCCAATAACTATTGTTTGAAAATAAATTAACGCATCCTGTATTTAGGCTAATTGCTCAGGCAACCATCCAAACAGGTCTTCCGGCTTATGTGGTAGGGGGTTGGGTAAGAGATCTGGTGCTGGGAAGAAAATCAAAAGATATTGACATTGTAGTAGAAGGAAACGGTATCGTTTTTGCCAACCATATAGCCCAACACCTGGGGCAAGCCCACAAGCTTACTGTATTTAAAAACTTCGGTACCGCCATGCTGCGAATCGACGACTGGGAAATAGAATTTGTAGGGGCCCGCAAAGAGTCCTATCGTGCTGATTCCAGGAAACCCATTGTAGAAGATGCAAGTTTTGAAGAGGATATCAGTCGGCGCGATTTTACCATTAATGCCATGGCCATTAGCCTTAATCATGACACCTATGGTCAGCTCATTGATTTGTTTGGAGGCATCACCGATCTGGAGAACAGAATTCTGCGTACTCCACTTCAGCCTGATATTACTTACTCCGATGATCCCCTGCGCATGATGCGAGCCATTCGCTTTGCTGCTCAGCTTGATTTTTCTATCGACAACGATTCTTTTGAAGCCATCCGCCGCAATGCTAAGCGCATCAGAATAGTTTCTATCGAAAGGGTGATGGATGAGTTTAATAAAATTATGCTGTCTGCCAATCCCGGCAAAGGATTAAAGCTATTAAAAAAGGCCTGCATTCTCGGTGAATTTTTCCCTGAGCTGGATGCCATGCATGGCGTCGAAGTGATAAATGGAAAAGCCCATAAGGATAATTTCTTCCACACCATCAAGGTATTGGAAAATCTGTGCAGCAAGTCGGATAATTTATGGCTTCGCTGGGCAGCTCTTTTGCATGATATAGGCAAACCCCGGACCAAACAGTTTGATGCAAAAGTGGGATGGACTTTTCATGGGCATGAGTTTGTGGGAGCAAAAATGGTTCCCCAAATATTTAAACGTCTGCACCTTCCCCTGGACGAAAAAATGAAATATGTGCGCAACCTGGTATTACTGCACCTGCGCCCTATTGTGTTAAGCGAGTGTATCGTAACCGATTCGGCCGTAAGAAGGCTTCTCTTTGATGCAGGCGATCATATAGACGATCTGATGACCTTGTGTGAAGCTGATATTACCAGCAGCAACGAAGGTAAAGTGCAAAGATTTCTGGAAAACTTCAGGCAGGTACGGATCAAACTGGCTGAGATAGAAGAAAAGGATAAGCTGCGCAACTGGCAACCCCCTGTTTCAGGAGAAGATATAATGGATCTTTTCGGGATAAAACCAGGCAGAGAAGTGGGTATCATCAAGACAGCCATTCGGGAAGCCATACTGGATGGAGTTATTCAAAACCAAAGAGATGAAGCCCTGAAATTTATGATACAAGAGGGCAAAAAACTAGGCCTTCAGCCTAAGAAAGAATCAAATTAATCATTAATTTTGTATAAATAATTCTTTATTTCATCAAGTTTATCATTAGTTTAACCATCATATTATGTTTACCTATAGATTTAGAATGAACTTCGAGGAGCAGGAAGGTTTTTCAAGAGATATTGAACTACGCTCTGACCAGACCTTCTTTGACTTTCACAATATAATCAGCGAGAATCTTTCTCTTGACAAATCTGTTGAAAATGCCTTTTTTATGTGTGATCACTTTTACCGAAAAAGAAAGCGCATATTTCAGCCGGGCAATATCGATACCGCTAAAGCCAAGCAGGATGCCGACCTGCCCGACAACAAATTTTTCATGGATGAGTGTGTTCTGAGCGATTTTATTGATGACCCCCATCAAAAATTTATCTATGTTTACGATATTGACAAAGACTGGAATTTCTACATCGAGCTATTGAAGATTATGCCGGGTTCACCCAACCAGCAGTACCCCCGTATATCGGCAAGCGTTGGGGGTATTCCCATAGAAATCAGCCGTAAGCCTATTGTATTGCCTGGAGTAGATGACGAAGACGACGACGATGCAGAACTTGCGGAGAACGAAGATGAGATGCATGAGATGGCGATGGGCTTTATAGGGAGTGATGATCATGAAGAAACCCAGACCTATGGTGAAGAAGACATGGATAATTTAGACGATGCTGGCTTTTATGATGATTCTATCCAGATAAGCGAAGATTCTGATGAGGGAAAATAAACAGCAGAAAACCCTTGTTATTCTTACAGGCCCAACGGCTGTTGGCAAAACACAAACCAGTATTATCCTGGCCAATGCCCTTGAAGCCGAAATAATTTCTTCCGATGCAAGACAATTTTACAAAGAGTTGAAAATTGCCACAGCCGCCCCAACTGAAAAGGAATTACTGATGGCAAAGCATCATTTTGTTGGGCATCTATCTATATTTGATTATTACAATGCCCGCATCTTTGAAGAAAAGGCGCTTCAATTACTTGATACTTTATTTACTTCATCGGATTACGCTCTGGTTAGTGGGGGCTCAGGATTATATATTGATGCATTGTGCGAAGGCATAGATGA
>JBEPXC010000135.1:0-9759 GCA_041642035.1 Sphingobacteriia bacterium | reverse complement strand
ACAGTTTAGGTGAACAGAAGTTTAAATCAATCATGGCAATAAATTCTCTTTTCATAAACGGCAGAGAGGAAGGCGAGGTGATGTTTTAAATTAATGTCTAAATTTGCGATTGCTTAGTAAGTGAGAGTACATATATCTCAATCCACTAAAACCCATGACAAATCAAGAAAAGAAGAAAATGAAGATCGCCATCCAGGGGGTTGCCGGGGCCTTTCACGATATGGCCGCCCGGGAATACTTTGCAGGGCAAGACATCGAAATCGTTCCCTGCGACACCTTTAAGGAGGCCTTCGAATCGGTAAAGGAAAATGCATCCGATATGGCCATAGTAGCCATTGAAAACTCCCTCGGGGGGTCTTTGTTACCCAACTATACCTTGTTAAAAAATTCAGGCCTCACCATAGCCGGCGAGGTATACCTGCGCATAGAGCAACATCTGATGGCCCTGCCCGGTCAGGAACTGGAGGATATACGAGAGGTGCAATCGCATCCTATGGCCATCATTCAGTGTGAAGATTTCCTGGAGCCCCTGCGCAAAAAGAAAGTAAAAATTATTGATTCGGTGGATACCGCACTCAGCGCCCGCTGGATTTCTGAAAACCAGGTAAAGGGAGTAGCAGCGCTGGCCTCTGAGCTTGCAGCCCGGATGTACAAGCTGAACATCATTAGCAGAAGCGTAGAGACCAACAAACGCAACTTTACCCGATTCCTGGCACTGGGTCCCAAAGAAAAGGTTCATGGTTTAAGGGAAGAATCGGGCATAAAAACTGATAAGGCCTCCATAAGCTTCACCTTGCCCCATCAGACGGGAAGCCTGTCGCAGGTGCTTTCCGTTCTGGCCTATTACAAGCTCAATCTCACCAAGATACAATCGGCTCCTATAGTGGGCAAGGAATGGGAATATATTTTCTACCTGGATCTTATGTTTGATGATTACAATATGTTCTCACAATCGCTTAAAGCCATCCTTCCACTGATCGATCAGTTGCAGGTATTGGGTGAATATGTTTCGGGCCTGCCCTCCCCTGGCAAAGAATAAGTCTTGTCAGGCACTTGACAGTCATGACATTACCACACTGTCCTACAGCCGGTTACTCAGGCAAAAAAAGTGGGTGAAGGCAAATAAGCAGGCATCATAAAAAAAGAAAATTCCTTCCTTGCTTAATGAATAATTATTTGTACTTTTGTACCCCAAAATAAGGGGTTCCGTAGCTCAGTTGGATAGAGCAACAGCCTTCTAAGCTGTGGGTCATAGGTTCGAATCCTATCGGAATCACACGAAAGCCCTCCTCAGTCAACGTATTGAGGAGGGTTTTTTTATGGTGCAGATGGGCCGTTTGGGGAGGCACCCGGGAGATTATCCCGAGGAATGCGTTTGTGGGACTGATTGTTGTGGTACAGGCAATTTGTGGGACAGGTGGGACGCTGGGGACGTTTATTACAGCGGGTGCGCAAGGGTATGCGATTATAGACAAGGTGGCGTAGAGGTTTCTAAAAAGGGTGCCGGTGTTATAACAAGAGGTTTCTCCCTGCGGTACCAATGACAGCTTACGGTTTATTAAAAGAGATAGCGGGTGGCGGCTCCACCGCCACCCGCTATCTCTTACCAGACCAGAAAGTCTGCCCTTGCTTATTTATTCTTCACATACTTATCCAGCCACTGCAGCCACTCCCAGTGCATGTGCAGGGCAGATTCGCGGGCGGAGTACCCATGTCCTTCATGAGGGAGCATCACCAGTCTTACGGTAGCTCCATGACCACGCAGGGCATCATACATCCTTTCGCTTTGCATGGGGAAAGTACCGGAATTGTTGTCGTCTATGCCATGAATGAGCAAAATGGGGGTATCGATCTTTTCGGCATGCGCAAAAGGAGACATTTGCAAATACACTTCGGGGGTATCCCAGAAGGTACGTTCCTCTGCCTGAAACCCAAAGGGGGTAAGGCTTCTGTTGTATGCTCCGCTGCGGGCTATACCGGCAGCAAACAGATCGCTATGGGCCAGCAGGTTGGCCGTCATGAAAGCACCATAGGAATGGCCCGAAACAGCTACTCTTTCGGGGTCGGTAACGCCCATTTCCACCAGCTTGTCTATGGCTGCTTTGGCATTGGCCACCAGCTGCGGGATAAAGGTATCGTTGGGTTCCTGATCTCCTTCACCCACGATGGGGAAACTGGCGTTGTTGAGTACAGCATATCCCTGGGTAGCCAATAACACAGGAGATGTGGCACCCACCCGGGTATAGGTATAAGGCGACCCACTAACCTGTCCTGCTGCATCGGCACTTTTAAATTCACGCGGATAAGCCCAAAGGATGGTGGGCAATGGCCCGTCTGTCTCCTTGTTGTAAGCTGCGGGCAGATAAAGGGTTCCATTCAGGGGAATGCTGTCTTCGCGCAGGTAGTGCACCATCTCTGAGTGCAGGCCCCTCAAGGCTTCAGAAGGGTCAGGGAAATCGGTTATTTGGGAAAGGGTATTACGACGCATATTGCGCATGTAGTAATTGGGATGCATCTCTTTTGATTCGCGACGTGTAATTATCACCCCCTGCCTTACATCAACGATGTCAACGGGGTATTCATAAAAGGGAGCTTCAGAGCGCCACAGGCGTTTGGTTTCACCAGAGCGGATATCGTATTCATCTACAAAGGGACGGTTTCCCTCTTCCGAAGCCCCTTGCCCGAAAAGGAACAGTTTTCGCCACCTGTTGTCGGCCAGCAAAACCGTATGGCCCATATCATTGGTAGTGGTTTGGAAGCTGCCGGGGCTGTTGTAGCGATCCTCGGTAGAAACATCAAATACAACTTTTGGCTGCGGCTGTATTGCTGAAGGATTAAAACTACTGGTAATAGAGCGGCGGGTGCGGTACCAGGATTCATAAATCAGGGCGAAGTCTTCTTTGCCCCAGGTAATACCCCCATAGCGTAGTTGTGTTTTGACAGATTTCTTGGGTTCGTTTTCGAAAGGTGCCTCCAGAAAGAAAAGCTGATCGCGAAACTCCACTTCATTGGCCGGATCCCCTCCATCGAGGGCTTCTGCCCAAAATAAAGAAGCAGGAGCATCGCTGCGCCATTGCACGCTACGGGGTCCTTCGCGGGTAGCCCCAAATCCCTGGGGCAGGTTATCGGAGATAGGAACTTCAGCCACCACATATACCTGCTCTCCCTGCAAATTGATCACTTCGATGATTTGAGGAAAGCGACTGAAAGGAACAATATACGAATATGGTTTTTTGATGCGGTTTACCAACAATAATTCACCATTGGGAGCAAGACTAAAATACCAGATGACACCGGGCTCACCCAGCAAGGAGGTATTTCCCTGCATATCTACGCGCACGATCTGGCTTTGGGCATAATATTCAAAAAGCATTTCATCGTATACATCCTTGAGTAGATCCTGATAGGTACGTACAGCAGCTTTTCTACCCATACTTTCCTGTACAACGGGCCCCTGGGCCATATCAGGTCGCTCCTGCAGTTCGGCTCTGTTCTCAGGAACGGCGGTGTAGAATATAGCCCTACTGTCGGGGCTCCATGCAAAGGCGTTACCCATGATATCGTTTACGGGTTGGTCAGCGAGCTTACGGGCCATCCCTTGCTGAACATCCACCACCCACAGCTCAATGCTGTTTTGGGTGGTATGGGTAAAGGCAATATGGCTGGCATCGGGCGACCACCTAACATTGCGAATACGAGGGGTATCGGGCAAACCCTTCACCCCGGTTTTGTTGTCACCGTTAATATCGGTAAAGCTCAGGCCTATACCATATGATGCCCTGCTGGGACCATTGGTCAGGGGATCGATGCGCATACCTGCCAGGCGAAACTCTTTACGGGCCATATCCTCAAGGGCGGGAATGCCACGATTTTCAATAAAGGCCATAGCACTCTGGTCGGGTGCTATGGAAATGGATGGTGTAGCCGGTGCGTCAACAAAATCGACGATTTCCTGCGGAGGAAGCTGATACGTCTTCTGTGCATGGGTAAGGGTAAGCGCCAGCATGCACAGGCCAATACATAAAATGCTTTTTTTCATAATTAAGGGTTTTTCATTTGGTTTTCCGGGGTAAAGATAAAATGAATGGCTAGAAAAGAGGTAGCTGCCTGTAGAGAAGATGGGGCATTTAGGGTTTTTTGGGAAAAGGGTTGTATGCACACAGGGGGCTTTAGGGGGACATTTAGGACTGGTGGGACTGGTTAGCGGGTGGGTATTCTGTCACCAAACACCAACGCTAAACGCCTAAACATTAAACGCTAAACGCTCTTAACCTCTAAACCATAATTATTCCCTTTTTTAATCACAAAAGAATTACTATTTTGCGGACCCGATTAAAAAGGGACAAACACATCATATTCAACACCTATATCCTTAATTATCCTAACATCAAAACACAAAAAAAGATATGTATAAAGATACTCCGATTAACCCTGAGGAGGTTGATAAGCAAATAGCATTAATGGGCCTTGCCAGCGTGGGCAAGGCATCGATAAGAGAGGTGAAACGTCTGGTCGATAATATCGAAACCGCCACCGGCAAGCGTTTTATACGGATGGAAATGGGCATTCCCGGTCTTCCGCCCTCACCCATCGGCGTAGAAGCCGAGATAGCGGCCCTTAAAGAAGGCGTGGCGGCCATCTACCCCGATATCGACGGGATCAAGCCCCTAAAATCAGAAATCTCGCGTTTCGTAAAACTGTTTATGAATACAGAGGTGAGCCCCAGGGCATGTATTCCTACCGTGGGCAGCATGCAGGGGAGCTATGCTTCCTTTATGACCATCACGCGCATGGACCCCAAAAAAGACACCATCCTGTTTCTGGATCCCGGCTTTCCGGTGCATAAGCAACAATGTCGCGTTCAGGGTATCCCGCACGACTCTTTTGATGTATACAACTACCGTGGCGAAAAGCTGCGCGAGAAACTCGAGAGTCATCTGAAGACCGGTAAAATTGCCGGACTGCTGTATTCCAACCCCAACAACCCTTCATGGATTTGCTTCACCGATCGCGAACTCCGGATAATCGGCGAGCTGGCCACCCAATATGATGTGGTGGTAATGGAAGACCTGGCTTATTTTGGCATGGACTTCAGGCACGACTATTCCACACCCGGTCAACCCCCTTATCAACCCTCCGTTTCACAATACACCGACAATTATATCCTTTTCATTTCCAGCAGCAAGCTGTTTAGTTATGCAGGACAAAGAATCGGAATGATGGTGATCTCAGATAAACTTTTCGATACACAAGCCGAGGGATTATGCCGGTATTACAATTCCGACACTTTTGGCAAGGCCATGATTTTTGGTACGGTATATTCGTTAAGCTCGGGCACCTCGCATGCGGCACAATATGGGTTGCTGGCCATGATTAAAGCGGCTAGCGATGGCACCTTTAACTTCTGGGAGCCCGTGAAGGAATATGCTAAGAAAGCCAAAATCATGAAGAAGCTCTTTACCGATAATGGCTTTAAGATCGTTTACGATAAGGATGAAGATCAACCCCTGGCGGATGGCTTTTTCTTTACCATATCCTACCCCGGGATGACGGGACAGGATCTGATAGAGAAATTCGTTTACTATGGCATCAGCGCCATCTCACTGGCCATCACCGGTAGTGAACGTAGTGAAGGGTTGCGGGCGTGTGTTTCGCTGGTGAAACGTGAACAGTTTCCTGATTTGGAATTCCGGTTGAAGAAATTCCATGAACACCATAGCATACTGGCCGGTCATTAATCTGCATCATTCAACATGATAATAATCAGGAAAGCGGTAGTTTGGTTTACACCAAATTACCGCTTTTGTTGCTTAGGGCATCAACAGTTGTGTTGGCCGGGCCTGATCTGTACCGGTTTTTAGAAGAAAGAAAAGCCCCGCAGTGGGCTTAATGTTAATAGCCCCGGGTGTGAACCCGGGGATGAGGAATGAATCGAAATTTGCGCCGGGGAAAATGGTTTTTAGAGGCAATCCTATAGTGGCGGCGCAAAGAGAAATCCATATAAGTCGTCCGACGAATGGGCTATTGATAGGAAAAGAAGATTGTGGTGTATCCCATTTTTGGAAGTTACTCGTCGGACGACTTTCTGTTATTCGCTTCTGAGCGAATCAACAGGATTGGCCATGGCTGTTCTAATGGATTGGAACGAAATGGTTATCATGGCAATGACAAAAGCCACCAGAGCAGAAATCAGAAACATCCACCAGGCAATGTCAATGCGATAGGCAAAATTTTCGAGCCATCGGTTCAGGAAGTACCAGCTTACAGGCCATGCAATGATATTAGCCAGCAGCACCCAACGCATAAAATCGCTGGTTAAAAGCAATACTATTCGAGAAACCGAAGCCCCCAATACCTTGCGCACACCCACTTCCTTGGTACGTTGCCGGGTAGTAAAAAGGGCCAATCCCCATAATCCCATTCCGGCAACAAAAATGGCCAGAAAGGAAAAAAACAGGAAAAGCTTAGACAGGCGCACCTCTTTTTCGTAGAGCCGACCAATGGCATCATCGATAAAGGAAGGCTTAAAGGGGAAGCCCGGGGCAAATGATTTCCATACCTTGTCCACCTGATCCATGGTTTGGGTTATATTGTGCCCGCTGAGGCGCAGGTTGATATAGAAGTACCAGTCAGGTGAAAGCCAGGCCATCACCAGGGGTTCGATTTTATGATGTGCCGAGACGAAAGAAAAATCATTGACCACCCCGATCACCCGTCCGTTGGCAAAACGAACCCCTATGGGATTTGCAAGGCCAAACTGATCTACAGCAGTTTGATTCAAAATAAAAGCGTTATTGATGTCTCCATTGGTATCAAACATACGCCCCTGCGACAAGGTCAGGCCATACACTTCCATAAAATCGGGATCCACTGCAATAGCTTTAAGACGTCGTTCCACGGTATCCACCACTCTGCCCCACCCCATATTAACATAACCAGGTATACTGCCCGACATGCCCACATGTTGCACCCCGGGTATCTTCTGCAGCTCGCTTTTAAAAGCATCGTACCTGGGCATAACATCTCCTTTGCCCACAAAATAAACGATGTTATCACTGTCGAATCCCATATCCTTATTACGCACATGCTTCATCTGGCTGTAAATGACCAGGGTAGAAAGAATAATACCCACCGATACGGTAAACTGAAAGACAATAAGAATCTTTCGCATGGTGCTTCCGGTCTTTCCGCGCGTAACTTCTCCCTTGAGAACATCTACAGGCTGATAACTGCTGAGATAAAAAGCAGGATACAAGCCTGAAAGCAGCCCGATTACCACGGCAAATACCACCAATAAAATAATGATCAAAGGAAACTCCCTTACTTTAAAGGCCAGTCCTGAAAGGGTAAGTTTATTAAATTCGGGCAGCAGAATTTCGAACAACACCAGGGCCAGCAACAAGGCCAGCGAAGAAATCAATACCGACTCGGTAAGAAACTGCCGGATCAGCATGGCTCTGGAGCTGCCCAGCACTTTTTTCAGACCCGTTTCTTTAGCCCGGCGAAATGACATGGCCGTACTGAGGTTTATGAAATTGATTACAGCGATAAACAGGATGAAAAGGGCAATGGCTGAATATACCAGGATAAAGTCCTTATTGCCTTTATCAAAGCCATCTGCGGGAATATTCCGGTTAAAATAAATATCACTCATGGGTCTGAGTAAGAAACCCACTTTGGCATCGGGAAATCCGAGTCTTTGCTCAACGGCACGGTCCATGGCAAGCTCAAATTTCTTGTTCAGGGCTATGGGATCATGCTCAACAGGTAACAGGACAAAGCTATAGTAATTCCAGTTGTTCCAGTCGCTGAGCACCTCGTTGCTGCCCCGCACATGGGCCAGGGCATGAAAAGGGATAATAGCTGAAGCATCGATGCTACTGTTGGAGGGAGGATCGATCATGATTCCGGTTACTTCATACTTGTGCCTGTTGTTGATGGTAACCATCTGTCCCAGGGGAGGTTGGTCCTGAAACAGCTTTTGTGCTTCGGTTTGTGATAAAACGATGCTGTAAGGTAAGGACAGGGCTGTAGCAGGGTTGCCCTGCAGGAGGTCAAAATCAAAGATGCGGAAAAAGCTGCTGTCGGCATACCAGAGGTTCTCAATGGCAAGCATTTTTTCATCAACCCGTGCCAATACATTGGGGTGTCCTTTATCCATTCTGCAGATTTCAAGAGCATCGGGAAAGCAAGCCGATACAAGCTCTGATACCATGCTTGCAGTGACGGAATATTGTTGGGTTTCCACCCGATAAATCCTGTCGATCTTGCTGTGAAACCGGTCGGTTTGCAGCTCACGCCATACGAAGAGGCTAATAAGCAGAAACAGCGCCATTCCTGTTGCCAACCCAATAATATTTACCGTCGCATACCCCTTTTGCCGTATCAGATTGCGCAGCGAGAACTTTATTTGATTTCTTAACATACCCATATTTTTTCGTGTATAAGATGCCATTGCCTGTTTTTTTTAGCAGGCCAACTCCCTGGCGTTATCCTATAAGACATGTTATCAAAATGCATGCTAAAGCACGTATCTCATTGTATTTTTGGGTTTTGCAATTATAATGTCGATTTTTCTGTGGCTTTGGGTGTACGAAAAGAGTGGGGATGTGTTCGGAAATGAGCGTTTTATTGAATTATTGACCCATCCCCATCCCTTCCCTACTGGCAGGGAAGGGTGACTCCGGTCCAAAGTGTAAAACTAAAGGTCATCTGCGTTCAATCCAGCAATCCAACAATAATAACAATCCAACATTTCTAACAAGCAAATAAAATAATGTTTATATTTACTTACATTAACACATGGCATGATAATAGCTGGAAGCTGGAAGTAAAGTTATTGATACCCTATAAATCCTCACAATATGAAAATACCGGCAAAGATTATATTTAGTATTTTGGTTTTGATGGTTAGCCTTAGCCAGGTGCAGGGGCAGGAGCAGGAACCCTTGAGCGAAGCTGATTCTGCAAGGGTATATGTTATCACCAAAAACGACGGCGCGCAGTTTGTAGGAAAAATCATTTCGCAGGATGCGCGTGAAGTATTGATAGAAACCAAAGAGCTGGGACAGGTGTACATTCCCCGTCATGAAATCCAAAACATACGTACCGCTGAGGAGGGAGAGGTACAGCCTTCCGGATCGTTTACGCCCAGCGAAGTATTTTCCACACGTTATTTTATCACCACCAATGGCCTGCCTGTTGAGAAGGGTGAGACCTACATCCTATGGAGCCTCTATGGCCCTGATTTCCAGTTTGGCGTGGGTGATAACCTGGGCGTAGGCATTCTTACCACCTGGATAGGCACCCCCCTGATTGGCAGCATCAAGTACAGCATACCTTTAAGGGGTAAATGGAATGCAGGCCTGGGACTATTGGTGGGTACAGGTTCATGGGCTTTACCGGGCCTGGCTCTCGCTCTCCCCTATGGTGTCATAACCTGGGGCGACCGGGTGAAAAACATCAACCTCTCGGCAGGCTACGGAGGCGCAACCTACAGGACCAGCGAAATAGGGTACAATGGCAACGCTGTCTCACGACGGGAGAGTGAAGGCAGTTTCATGTTGTCGGTGGCAGGCATGGTTAAGATAAGCAAAACGGTAAGCCTGGTATTCGACACCTTTATCGTACCGCGTTTCGGCACGTATGAAACAACAGAATATTACAGCCATTATAACACCAGCACCGGCATGTATGAGGATGGCTATCGCACGGTAACCAAAGACCGTCACAGCCTGGCTATAATCCTGCCCGGGCTGC
>JBEPXC010000134.1:0-9769 GCA_041642035.1 Sphingobacteriia bacterium | reverse complement strand
TCTCATTTCAGCATTACTGGCTCTTATTGGTTTCTCATCCTGCGGTGAAACACTCGATGAATACGGAACCCCATCTGCTGATTTTAAGGTGATGGGTAATGTTTCTTCGCAAATCAGTCAGGATCCCGTACCGGGCATAAGGGTGGTAATGAACCGTGATACCACACATACGGGAGCCGATGGCAACTATGAGATTATAGATAAGGGTGCTTTCCCAACCAATCAAACCTATGAGATAAGCTTTGAGGATATTGATGGAGCTCTTAATGGGTCCTATATAAAGCTCGACACGATTGTTGAATTTAAGGATCCTGAGTTTATCGGAGGCAATGATGGCTGGTATGATGGTGAAACATCAGAGACCATGAATGTCAAGTTAAAGCCTCAGGAATGAGAACTATACCCCTGCCCATAAGGAAGAAGCTTGCGTTGAGTCTTTTTGCCCGGATGCGCAAAAATGAAGCCAACCTGCACCTTCTCAATTATATCCTTTGGGAGTGTACCCTACGATGCAACCTGGCTTGTTTACATTGTGGCAGCGATTGTAAAAAGAATTCTTCGGTTAAGGATATGCCGGCAGAGGATTTTCTTGGTGCTATTGATCAGTTGAAAGATACCGTGAATGCCAATAGCACCATGATTGTGCTTACCGGTGGTGAGCCCCTGATGAGAAAAGATCTGGAGTATGTTGGTAAGCAGTTGTATAACAGAGGTTTCCCCTGGGGTTTTGTTACCAATGGTATGTTGCTCAACCGGCAAAGACTTCAGGCCTTGTTAAATGCAGGATTACGGGCAGTGACCGTAAGCCTGGACGGCCTGGAAGATTCGCACAACTGGCTCAGGGGTAGTAATATAAGTTTTTCGCGTGCCCTTAATGCAATCCGTCTGCTGAAGGATATTCCGGATCTTCGCTATGATGTGGTAAGTTGCGTTAACCAAAAAAACTACAGCCAATTGGCTGCTATGCGAGATTTGCTTATAGAGAATGGGGTGAAAGAGTGGAGGATTTTTACCATTTTTGCTATTGGTAGGGCGGGACAGGAGGAACAATTGCAACTCAAAGCACCCGAATTTAAAGGACTATTTGATTTTATAAAACAAACACGCTCAGAAAAGAAAATAAAGCTCAACTATGGATGCGAGGGCTTTTTGGGCAACTACGAAAGAGAGGTAAGAGATAATTTTTTCTTTTGCCGTGCCGGCATCAACATCGCCTCGGTGTTGGCCGACGGATCTATTTCTGCTTGCCCCAACCTGAGAGAGAATTTTATTCAGGGAAACATATATCAGGATAATATGGCCCGGGTTTGGCAGGAGCGGTTTGAGATTTTCAGAGACAAATCATGGACCAAAACGGGGATTTGTGCCTCGTGTGACTATTATAAATATTGTGAAGGCAGTGGCATGCACCTTAGAGATGAGAAAACAGGAGAACTACTCTTTTGCCATTTGCATCGCCTTAAAGAAGCAGGTCAGTAGAGATGCAATGTATTGCGTCTCCAGACGCAAAATTTTGAGCCTCTACCACCAGTTATAATCACAGTCCCTGGCATACAGGGATAACATTGAAAATAAATTAAAAAATATAAGATATGGATAGACGAGATTTTTTAAAAAAAGGTGCATTGTTTACTACCGCGGCAGGTATAGGTGTAGCAGGCATCAACAGTTTAGCCGCAGGTCCGGTTTCAAACAACGCTGAGACCCTAAAAGGGAAGTACGATCTGGTAGCCATACGGGGGGAGGATATCGTAGCCATGTTTGAACGGGCCATGGAGGAAATGGGGGGTATGTCCCAATGGGTTAAGCCAGGGCAGAGCGTGGTGATAAAACCCAACATCGGTTGGGATGTTTCGCCCGATCGCGCCGCCAACACCAATCCGTTATTGGTGGCAGCCATCGTAAAGCATTGTCTGGATGCGGGAGCTCGCCGGGTAAACGTATTTGATCATACCTGCGACAACTGGGAAAAAGCATACGCCAACAGTGGTATAGAAAAGGCAGTGGCCGATGCAGGAGGAAGAATGATTCCAGGGAATTTTGAACAAAACTATCGTAGCGTAAGCATTCCAGGCGCCAAAAGCATGAAAGAAGCAAAGGTGCACGAGCTGGTTATCGACAGTGATGTCTTTATTAACGTTCCGGTGCTCAAGCATCATAGCTCCACCTCTGTAACCATAGCCATGAAAAATCTGATGGGAGTTGTCTTTGATCGGCGCTATATGCACCGCAACGATTTGCATCAGTGCATTGCTGATTTTTGCCTCTATCGCAAACCCGATTTGAATATCGTGGATGCCATGCTGGTGATGACCAAAAATGGACCCCGGGGTACTTCTACCTCTGACCTGGAAAAGAAAAACAGCCTGTTGGTTTCTTCCGATATTGTGGCCATAGATGCCGCCAGTACAATGCTTTTTGGTGCACAGCCCTCAGAAATAGGATATCTATCCATTGCCAACAGTATGAATATTGGAAGCATTGATCTGGCCGGAAAAAATATCAAGAGACTTTATTTGTAGGCTTTACATCTGCAACATCAACAGGCCAATGATAAGTCATAAGCCTGTTGATAAGCAGGTATGCACCCCAAGGATCAAAAATGAGCCGGCACCACATCAGAGATGCTCGGACCGGACAAATACACCATCATACTTAACTTATGAACCTAAGACATCTTAAGCCCATACGCATTGTTGTATCCGTATTGATTTTCACTTTTCTTCTTTTATTTTTTCTCAACATCCACAATGAATGGATGGATTCGGTGTCGACCTTTTTGTTGCGCCTGCAATTTTTTCCCTCCTTGCTGCGATTTTTTGCAGTTGCCTTTTCGGTAGCCGGGATGGGTTTTATATTGGTGTTGGTGATGACGGCCCTGTTTGGGCGTATATACTGCTCTTCACTGTGCCCCCTGGGAACCCTACAGGATATGTTTATTCGATTATCAGCACGCCTGAGAAAGAAATCCAGAAGAAAATTCCGTTACAATCCCAACCGGAAAAGGATTTTTCGCTATTCATTGCTGGCAGTGGTATTGCTATTTTGGATGTTTGGGAGTTTGTTTTTGCTCAATTTACTTGATCCCTTCTCCAACTTTGGCAAAATCAGCGTAACTCTTGTGCAGCCTGTGTTTAGCAGACTAAACAATTCCCTTGCCTTTTTGCTACAGGGGATGGATATTTATGCTTTGTCGCCCAAGCTTGCCCAATCGTTGCCTTACAATGTGGTGGCAGTATCATTGGGGATTTTTATTACTATAGCTGTGATGAGTGTATTGAGGGGGCGGTTTTTCTGCAATACCCTTTGTCCGGTGGGGTCGGTATTGAGTCTTGTGTCGGCCAAATCCATGTATCGCATTGAATTTCGCCATGAGTCATGTACCCTTTGTCGCAAATGTGAGTTTGCCTGCAAGGCCGAATGTATCGACAGCAAAACCAAAACGGTTGATCATGCCCGCTGTATAAGTTGCTTTAATTGTATATCCGCATGTAAAAACCAGGGACTGCAATTTGAAAATAAACTTAAGCAACAGAAAAAGCCCGTTATTGAGTTGAAGCCAGCAGGGGAGCAAAAAAGAGCCTTTTTATTAACCCTTGCCGGGGGTATGCTGAGCATCCCTCTACTCCATAAGGCTACTTATGCCGGTGAGGTAAATGAACCCGGTATGATTCCGGCAGGGAGTAAGCTGCCCATAACCCCTCCGGGTAGCATCAGTAAAGAGCATTTTACCAGCAAGTGTATTGCCTGTTATCTTTGTGTTGGCGCATGTCCTACCAATGTAATTGTACCTTCTTTCTTCGACTACGGACTGGAAGGTTTTATGCAACCCAGGCTGGATTATCATAAAAGCTTCTGCAATTTCGATTGCATAGACTGTTCACAGGTTTGCCCCACGGGTGCCATTACTCCACTTGCTACAGAAGAGAAAAAGACGGTTCAGGTAGGCGTTGCAAAGTTCATGCTGGAGAGTTGCATTGTAACGGTTGAAAAAACCGATTGCGGAGCCTGTTCAGAGCACTGTCCCACTAAAGCAGTATCGATGATACCCCACGAAGGGCTTTTCCTGCCTGAGGTTGATCCTGATCTGTGTATCGGTTGTGGCGCCTGTGAGTTTGCCTGTCCCACCGAGCCCTATAAAGCCATATATGTGGAAAGTAATGCCCAGCATCAGCAATCTGTTCCTATAGAACCCGACCAGGGGCCCCGTGAAGCACAGGAGGATGAATTTCCGTTTTAAGTTGCTTAATCTCTTATTGCCGCTTTGTGAAACTCAATGAAAAATGGCGTTTCGATTTCGGGCTTCTAACCTGGAGCTTCCAGCTTATTCTTCCTTTCAGCATTCATTCACGGGATGACATTCACCAGCTCTTTTTTTAATGGAAAGTCTTCTGTTCTCTTTCTTCCAGCTTCCAGCTTCGAGATTTCTGCTTTTAAGGATGTTTATTAGGTCAACAACATGCTCCTTAAGTTTTGTTAATGTATTAACAACCTTGCTTTAAGTCTAATATTCTGCTTACATTTACAGGATAAAAAAAGCCTTACTTCTATGAATCGCCAGCTAAAAATACGCGACCTCACGCTCAGGGATGGTCAGCAGTCTTTGTTTGCCACCCGTATGACTCAAAATCAAATCGATCGGGTACTGCCATTGTTTAAAGAAGCACAATTCTATGCCATGGAGGTATGGGGAGGAGCAGTACCGGACTCGGTTATGAGATATCTTAATGAAGATCCCTGGGAAAGACTACAAAAGATAAAAGCAGCCCTTGGAGATGCCTCCAAACTCACCGCCCTCTCGCGCGGACGAAATCTTTTCGGATACAATCCGTATCCCGATAGTGTTATTGAAGGCTTTAACCGCAATGCCGTTGAGTCGGGCATCGACATTATGCGAATTTTTGATGCCCTCAATGATGTCAACAACATCCGCTCAACTATTGAATTTGTGAAGAAGGCCGGTGGGATTGCCGATTGTACCGTATGTTATACCGTAGATCCCCGTTTTACCAAAAAAGAACGCTTGATGGGATATCTGAAAGGACATCCCCTGCCCAAAAAAATCTTTACCATCGAGTATTTTGTAAATAAGGCCATTGAGCTGGAGAAGATGGGCGCCGATATGATCACCATCAAGGATATGGCTGGTCTTATTCCCCCGGTTAAATCGGGTATTATCATCAAAATGATGAAGGAAGAGTTGAGTATTCCCATCGATTTCCATACCCATTCCACTCCCGGTTTTGGATTAGCATCGGTACTGACTGCCATCATGAATGGCGCTGATATCATAGATACCTGTATCATGAATTTTGCGGGTGGTCCTGCCGCTCCTGCTTTTGAGATCATCCAGATCTTCTGCAACAAACTTGGCATTAGCACAGGGGTAAATACCAGTGTAATAGCCGCCATTAATGCCGAATTGAAGCAAATACGCAAAGAGCTTGCCGAATATGATTCCTATCAGATATTCCCCATAGAATTTGACCTGGAAAACGATACGCTTCCTGCTGAAATAGAAGCATTGTTTGACAGAGCTATAGAATTGGCCGATGCCAAAAAAGAGCGTGAGCTGCTGGAAACTACTCAGGCCATAGAAAAATACTTTAATTTTCCGCCACCCAACGAATTCATCCGGGTAGCAGAAGTTCCCGGAGGCATGTACACCAATATGCTTGCTCAGCTAAAACAGCTAAAGCTTGAGCAACATCTGCCACGTGTGCTGGAAATCATACCCAGTGTTCGATTGTCGGCAGGTTGTCCGCCCCTGGTAACACCAACGAGCCAGATCGTAGGTGTACAGGCGGTAAACTGTGTGCAGGATGAAGCCAATGGAAAACCTTTTTATACCAATAAATCGACTCAATTTATCAACCTGGTGAAAGGTATATATGGACAAACACCTACACCCATCGACCCGGATTTCCGCAAAAAGATTACCGGTTCACCCAAAGAAGTTGCTTATAATCCTGATGAGTTTCGCAAGCAGGAGAATCCTGTGCTGGATGAATTTGGAGGTGTTCGCCTGGCAGCCAATGAAAAGGAAGAGTTGTTGCTGGAGTTGTTTCCCAACGTAGCTCATAGCTTTCTAACCAACAAAATTGAAAAACATTATATGGCCGAAATTCATGCCATTGAGGAGGAGAGGAGGCAAAAGTTGCAGAAAGAGAAAGATGCCTATGAACAACTTACTGCCGAAGAGAAGAGAAAGAAAATGGAAGAGGGGTTGTATAATTTTCAATGGACCACCTATAAACGAGAAAGTCCTAAAACAGATCAATAAGAAAAAGCCCGGTTTTCGCAATGAGAACCGGGCTTTTTTAGAAATAGGCGTATTTTATCTACTTGCTCGCCACGATATCGAGCTTGATGTTGAAATTATCATGAATCATATTATCGCCCAGGTCGTCAAAGAAACGACCACTACCAAAACGAACATCCCATAGGGTACGATCGAGGTCAAAATCTGCGGTGGCGGTAAGCATGTCTTCTTCTAGATTTACATAGGCAGGGAATGTAATTCCATGGGTAATGTCCTTTATAGTAAGATTACCACTGATGGTATAGTTGGGCTCACCAGCCATGGCATCTTCCATTTTTACCAGTTGAGCCATTTCAAATTGGGCCAGTGGAAAGCTGTCTACGGAGAAGAAATCAGGGGATTTCAGGTGTCCGGTAAGTTTGGCATTGGTTTCGGGATCTTCCAGGTCCAGAACCGTGATTTCCCTCATGTTCATAATGATGTTACCTCCTACCAGCTGGTCTTCAAGCAGGTAAAGTTCGCCCGAAGATACGCCTATGGTACCATCGTGCTGACCGGTAACTTTTGTTCCAATCCATGCCACAGTGCTTCTGAGGGGGTCGATGGTATAGGTTTGTGCATTTTCAGGTTTTTCTCCCGGGGTAAGTTTTTCTGATACCTCAGCTGCATTTTCTTTGTTGCCACCACAAGCGGCCATAAGCAAAGCTGCTGATATCATCAAGGCAAAGGTTCTTAAATTCTTCATGTTTTTTCTGTTTAATAGGTTTAATAATTTACTAAATTAATATGTCTTTCCAATCGACACAACTATCGATGGGATTCTTAAGTTTGTGCATGTTGAGTTAACAAGAAAAAACAGGATTTGTTTAAAGGTGGTTTAAAGATGTTAAACAAATGGGTGCAGGCCTGTCAATAGCCGTATTTTACTTTCCAGAGTGCTTTCATTCTTTGCCTCTGTTCGTTCTCCCTTGGGTTATTTCCGGGCTCATAGATTCGGGTATTGGAAATTTTTTCGGGTAAGAATTCCTGGAAAGCGAAATTAGAGGGGAAATCGTGTGCATATTTGTATTGATCGCCATACCCGATTTCTTTCATCAATTTGGTGGGAGCATTTCTCAGGTGAAGGGGTACGGGTAAATCGCCGGTTTTTCTTACCAGGTCCTGTGCTTTTCCAATGGCCAGATAGGCTGCATTGCTTTTAGCAGAGCAGGCGAGGTAGGTAGCTACCTGGCTGAGAATGATGCGACTCTCGGGCATTCCGATCAGTGTAACTGCCGTAAAAGCCTCAGTGGCCAGTAGCAGAGCATTGGGGTTGGCGTTGCCGATGTCTTCCGCTGCCAGGATAACCATCCTGCGGGCAATAAATTTGGCATCTTCGCCACCCTCAATCATGCGGGCAAGGTAATAAACCGCTGCATTGGGGTCGCTGCCCCGAATAGATTTAATAAAAGCCGAAATGACATCGTAATGCATTTCGCCGGCCTTATCATACAGAGCAAGATTTTGCTGAATGGTTGAAAGGACCAGAGTATCGGTGATTTCCAGTGATGACTCTGCGTTGCTGTTGACCACCAGTTCAAAAGCGTTAAGTAATTTACGGGCATCGCCCCCACTGATGCGTAAGAGAGCCGATGACTCGACCACCTGAATGTTTTTAGCGGTAGTCTCTTGCATATATTGGTTTGCTTTGTCCAGTAATTGAAGCATCTGTTGCTTTTCCAGTTCCTTAAGAATATATACCTGACAGCGTGAAAGCAGAGGTGAGATGACTTCGAAGGATGGATTCTCGGTGGTGGCCCCGATTAGGGTTATGATGCCTTTTTCAACAGCTCCCAGCAGGGAGTCCTGTTGTGATTTGCTGAATCGATGAATTTCATCAATAAACAATATAGCTCTTCCCCCGGCCTGCGATGCCTGCTCAATAACCGCCCTTATGTCTTTCACCCCTGAATTGATGGCACTCAGGGTGAAAAACAAATTGTCCAGCTGCCTGGAGATTAAAAAGGCAAGGGTTGTTTTGCCTACTCCGGGAGGACCCCATAAAATCATGGAGGGGATATTTCCGCTCTCAATGCTTTTGCGCAGCACAGCATTTTCACCCACCAGGTGAGATTGACCCAGGTATTCATTGAGGTTTTGTGGTCGTAGTATTTCGGCTAGTGGTTGTTGCATTTTACTATGGTTTAATGATTTTTCTTGCCTGTGGGTGCATGGGGCCCTGGGATACGATGTCTTGCTTTAGCTTATCCAGATGCTCCAACCTTTGCAACAGGGGGGGATGGGAGTAATTTACGAATACATGCAAGGGGTGGGGGCGAAGATTGCTTAGATTGTTGACAGAAAGCTTCTTGAGTGCACTTTGCAAGGGTTGGGGGTTATATTTTGTGGCCGCAAATTCATCGGCCTGATATTCATGTTTGCGCGACATTACATTGCCGGCGATACCCAGCATTGTGCTTATAGGTGCATATAGCAAACCAAAGGCGATGATGCCGATATGAAAACTGCTCTGTTCCGCCCCCAGGGCTTGTGACAATTCGGGCCTGTTGATGAATAGTCCCAGCAAATACAGCATCACCCCACTATGCAAAGCTGATATGAACATGGTCTTTACAATGTGTTTTTTCTTGTAATGCCCTATTTCGTGGGCCAGAATAGCCACCAATTCTTCGGTGGTTTGTTCATTAATGAGGGTGTCGAAGAGTACGATTCTTTTTTTCGATCCTAGCCCGCTGAAATAAGCATTGGCTTTACTGCTGCGTTTGGAGCCATCAATTACAAAAATATTGTCGAGTTTGAATCCTGCTTTTCTGGAAAATTCTTCAATGGCCTGACGTAGTTCACCTTGTGGGAGTGGGGTTTGTTTATTAAAAAGTGGCACGATCAACGAGCTGTAAAACATGGCCATGAAAATAGAAAAGCCTGTGAGCAACAACCATGCATACAACCAGAACAAAGAACCTGCAAAATGGTAAAACCATACAAAAACCGCAAGCAAGCCACCCCCCAATACCATGGCAATAGCCCAGCCTTTGAGTTTATCCAAAACGTATGTCTTTGGGGTAGTACGATTAAAACCGTATTTTTCTTCAATTACAAAAGTGTCGTAGATGTCGAAGGGCGTAGAGAGCAAATCGCTGGCAAAGCCAATGATAGCGAAAAACATCAACGCCATAAGAATAGGATTGTCGGTATATTGTCTCACAAATTCATCTATGCGGGCAAATCCGTCGAGAAAAAGAAAAGAAACAATTATCACAAAGCTTAATCCCGACACCAACAGATTCATACGCATGTTTTCGCGTTGGTAGTTTTGCGACTTGCGGTACTTCTCTTCATTATAGATATCCTTGAGCTCGTTGGGCAGCTCATTGCTCCAACGCCTGGCGTTTAAATAGTCAATGATTCGGTCGAAGGTAAAGTCAAATATAATGATGCCAATGATGATGTAAAATAAGGTTTGTTCCACGATGTTGAGGTTAGTGTTTTTTGTTATGTTATATTTTG
>JBEPXC010000133.1:0-9907 GCA_041642035.1 Sphingobacteriia bacterium | reverse complement strand
TTCCTTGATTTGCTGATGCAGTACTTATACCACCAGGAATGACTTTAGCTGATTGATTAGAGGGCAGAGGGCTTTGGGGCATTTCTTTTGGCAAATTGGGTTCTTTCTGCTGTAAGGTTTGATTTGCTGGGTAATCAGGATTCCTTTTTTTATTTACATTACGAAACTCCAGGAGTTTTCTTTTTAAGGTATTTATAATTCCTCTGGAATCCTCTGATTTGGATGATCCGGACCAAGGAACCTGTTTTTCTACTATATTCTCCGCAGTCTCTTGCTGATTTTCCCTTTTGATGGTCTCATCCCCTCCCACAGGATTATCATCTGTTTTTTCTTCAATTTCAATTATAGTTTCTTCTGTGAAGTTTTGAGCAGCAGGATCCTGGTTTTTATCATTAATATCGTGAGTAAAATGTTCATGCTCTTTTTTAGGAGATAATACCTGGGGTATTATCTGATCTTCCTCTAAGGTATCTTTAGAGGCATGCTCTTCTAAAAAAGACTCTGCTGGAGCTTTAGCAACGGTTTGGGTTTGCAACTGGCGCTCGCGGTCTGATATGTATCGTTGAAATTTGCGTCGATCCACAGAATATGCTGCTGCTTTATTCACTTGCTTTTCGAATTCCAGTTTATCGAATTGCTGAAGGTTCTTTGCCAGCAAGATCTGTAAACTCTGGCAATAGGGATAATCCCTGGCAAGCTTCTGCAGTACCTCCAGGGTCTGCCCGTTGAGCTGATAAGGATTCTTTATTATTTCCAGAAAATTTTGTTGATATTGCATAAGTCAGAGGGATTTACCAATTTACAACAGCAGCATTGAAGATGTCCTCCACCAGAGCTTCAGTAATGACTTCTATGGCTTCATTCTCAACTTCTGCCAGGCTCCTTTGGCTGTCGTAATCATAGTATCGTGAAAAGGTAGTTTCGAAATCATTCTCTGGCTCAAATTCATTGATGAAAATAACGCGAACACTAATGGTGAGCCTGTTGAGGGCTGCCCTGTCGTCAGCACCGATAGATTGTGGCCGCACACTATATCCGGAAATGTTTCCTTCAAAATGCAGGTTGCCCGTGCCGTTGGTAAGTTTCAAACTTGTTTGGCGTGAAAATTTATCCTTTAAAGCATCTGTAAAAAACTGGCTTAGGGTAGGTTGGACCATAGGGGCCAGGTTAGGGAAAAAATCTACCGAGAATGTTGTTGCCTGTGGTGGTATGGATGCCCCGGTGAAGGAATAGATTCCGCAAGCGCTCATTACCGACATAAGGGTAAAAACTAAAACAGGGAAGAAAAGTCTGCGCATTGGTTTAATCATCTTATTATATGAGGTGAGGATATTTGCCGTAAAAGTAAACGATTTTTAAGTACGTATATTTTTTCTTTAGGAACAGTATTTTAAATATTTAACCTTAAATTATGATAAAGTGTTTTCCCGCAGGTATCAGGCATTGATGTCATATTCTTTAATTTTTCTATAGAGTGTTCTTTCACTGATTCCAAGTTCTTTTGCAGCTTTTTTTCGTCTGCCCTCATGTTTTTGCAAGGCCCGGACGATTAAATCTTTCTCTCTCTTTTGAATACTCAGACTTTCTTCAATATAATCGGTCGTATCCTCTTCATAATTTTCAATAATCTGATGATGATCAACATTATCGCGATGGAGGTCTTTCTTTTCAAAAAGCGGTTGGTTTTCTATGTCTTTGTAAAGATTCTTGATGAGTTGAGTGTTTTCTTCATGAAATCTGCCACTCACCTGTCCATTTTGAAGCAATTCTCCCACTATTTTTTTTAGATCTGCCACATCTTTGCGCATGTCGAAAAGCAAGCGGTAAAGGATATCACGTTCACTAATACCGGCTTCATTTTTTTTGAGGTCACTTACCAGGACGGGGAGATTAGAAGTCTGACTCTGTGGCAGATATTTGTGTATGATCTCAGTGGTAATAAAACGGTTGCTTTCGATCACCGAAACCTGTTCTGCCATATTTTTTAGCTGCCTGATGTTTCCCGGCCATCGGTAATTAATGAGAAGTTGTTCGGCATCGGGGCTGATTTGTAATAGCGGCATCCGGTATTTTTCAGCAAAATCGGAAGCGAATTTTTTGAAAAGCATAATGATATCATTATGTCGTTCTCTTAAAGGGGGTACCCATATTGGGACAGTATTGAGCCTGTAATACAGATCTTCCCTGAATTTTCCGTGTGCAATAGCATCCTGTAGGTTCACATTGGTAGCTGCAACAATCCTTACGTTGGTTTTAAGTACTTTTGATGATCCTACTTTTAAAAACTCACCACTTTCAAGAACCCTCAGCAGGCGCACTTGTGTAAGTAGTGGCAATTCTGCTACTTCATCCAGAAATATGGTTCCATTATTCACTACCTCAAAATAACCCCTGCGAGCTTCGTGTGCACCGGTAAAGGATCCTTTTTCATGACCAAACAATTCCGAATCTATTGTCCCTTCAGGTATTGCGCCACAATTCACGGCAATAAAGGGTCCATGTTTACGGGCACTTAAGTGATGAATGATTTTCGGAAAACTTTCTTTACCAACCCCACTCTCACCTGTAATTAATACGCTTATGTCGGTAGGGGCTACCTGTATGGCCACATCAATTGCCCTGTCCAGGCTGGGAGAATGGCCTATTATTCCGAATCGTTGCTTTATACTTTGAATATCCATTATATAGTAACCAGATTGTTTTTATGACAATATGACATACAAAGTTAAGGGTTTATTCCCAGTAATACTTGCATTACAAGCCTTATTTTGATATGTTATGTTTATTTTACAAGCCTTTTTAGCTTGCTGATTTTTTTATGCCAAAAGGAATACGTTTTTTAATTCCGGATTAGGTTCATCGATGATTCTTTTACCCGTATTATCATAAATAATAAAAAAACCTTCTCTGTTATAAGCAAAATTGTTTCCTTGGTCTCAAAAATGCCTAAATTTAAAAGCTGAAAATGCTTTAAAGAATTAAACAGCCATTTAGGTGTACAGATTTTTATAATTGATTGTTTATGTCATCCGGAGAAAAATTGAATAAATTAAGAAAAGATGCTGAAGATACCATTAGAGAGCTTGGTACCCAACAGAACATTTCTGACGAACTAAGCATAAACATCAAAAAACTATTGCATGAACTTCAGGTACATCAACTGGAGTTGGAAATGCAAAACGACGAGCTTCGGCGTGTTCAGGATCTCCTTGAGCTCGAAAAGGACAGATATTCTTCTTTATTCGAATATGCTCCGGTGGGCTATATACTGATGGAGAAGGATGGGCTTATATTGGAGGCCAATCAAACCTTCTGCTCTTTTATGGATGGTTCAAAAAGTGAAGTAGTAAACAGGAATTTGCATAACTTTATCAAAAACGAGTCTCAGGATACCTTTTACTTTCATCTGATGAAGCTAATAGAATCAGGTAAAACGGCATCCTGTGTAGTCCATCTGCGGCATCCCTCCAATTCCTCGCTATGGATGAAAATAGAAAGCATTATTTTTTACTCCCCAAACAATACCCAGTATGTAATTCAGTCTTCTCTTAGTGATGTTTCTGATATTAAGAATAATGAAGAACAGTTGCTGAGGCTTTCCGCCGCTTTTGAGCAGAGTGCCAATTCGATTATTATCACCGACACCTCCGGAAACATTCAATATGCAAATCCACGTTTTTACCTTACAAGCGGCTACTCGGCTAAGGAAGTTATTGGAGAGAACCCCAGGATTGTTAAACATGAGAATTCGGAGATAGATTATAAACAGATGTGGGAAACAATCTCCTCTGGTCAAACCTGGAAAGGTGAGTTTCTTAATCGCAATAAATTCGGGAAGGTTTATTGGGAGCTGGCTACCATAACGCCAGTTAAAAACACCGAGGGTAAAATAATTAATTACCTTGGCATAAAAGAGGATATCACTCAGCGCAAATTGGCAGAGAAAGATTTGCAAATGGCCAAAGATTTTTACCTGAGCCTACTGGAAGATTTCCCCGTCATGGTGTGGCAATGCGATGAAGAAGGACATTTTAATTTTTTCAACAAAACCTTTACTTCTTTTACCGGCGTTAACATCAAATCCTCCGAAAACGAAACCTATGTTTCACAAATCCTTTACAAAGACCGTGAAATATTTATGGATGCCTTTCAAAAGCATCTTAAAGATAAAACACCCTTTGTCGTTGAATACCGCCTTAAAGATAAATATGGCAACTATCGCTGGGTTTTAAACCATGCCCGACCCATTAGACATATGGATGGGCAATATGGCGGTTTTATCGCCACATGTACCGATATACATGACCGACGAGAGGTGGAAGAAAGGCTCATTGAAAGCGAAGACCGTTATAGGCGTATGTTTGAGGATTCTTCCCTGGGGATTTTCAAGCTGGATCGCTGCTTCCATTTTGTAAATGCTAATAAGGCTTTCGCCGAAATGTTCGGCTATGACGATACGGTAGAATTTCTTATGGAAATCAATAACAGTCCCCAAAAGTTTTTTCCTAATTTCAGTAAAGAAACAGGTTTCCGCCGAGAACTGGTTAAAAGTAACCAAAACCGATTTGTCATTGAAAAAGAATTAATCCGTCAGGATAAAGAAAAAATACATACGCTTATTCATCTGCGAAAAGTATATGAGCGCAGCCATAATAAGCAATTTTACATGGAAGGGTTTATTGAAGATATCACCGATCGCAAAAAAGCTGAAAACAGGTTGTTGGTTTCTGAACATAAATTTAAGTCTTTGTTCGAGAAATCTTATGATGCCATCCTGATTCTGGATAATGATATTATTGCAGACTGCAATAAGAGAGCTTCAGAACTCTTCCACCTGCAATGTGACGATCTTACCCACAAAAGGTTTTCTGATTTATGTCCCGCTTATCAACCCACAAAGCGCAAGAGTGAATCCTTGATCAAAGAGAAATTCGATGCAGCTCTCAAAGGTGAGGCACAGTATTTTGAAGGCTTGCTTTTACGTGACCAGAATAGCTTCGATGCAGAGGTGAGCTTTGCCAGAATCTTTATGAATGATAAATACATGGTTCAGGTGATCGTACGTGATGTGAGTGAAAAGAAACTGGCAGAGAAACAGCTCAAACAGGCAAAAGATGATGCGGAAAAGGCACGTATGGCGCAAACTGAATTTCTCTCTCTGATGAGCCACGAAATCCGCACTCCCCTCAATGCTGTTATTTCTCTCACCGACCTGATGCTTCATGACGAACAAAGCCCCGATCAGAAAGAAAATCTCGTTTCTGTAAAAATATCTGCCCGCCATCTCCTGGGCCTTATTGATGACATACTTGACTACAACAAGATTGAATCGGGTAATATTCAGTTTGATATACAGGATTTTGACATCAGGCACCTGGTAGCGCAATTGCAGAAAGCCCTTGAAATTAAAGCTCAGGAAAAGAGTATTGTTCTTAAAACTGCTGTAGACGAAAATGTTCCTGTCATCTTACGTAGTGATACCCTGAGATTAAAGCAGATTTTGTACAATATGATTTCAAATGCCATCAAATTTACCGAAAAAGGACATGTGAGTTTATCGGTGAAAAGAATGGAGGACAGCAAGAACAAAATTCATTTTGTAGTACAAGACACCGGAATTGGCATCTCAGAAAACCGCCTGGTAGCCATCTTTGATAAATTTACCCAGGAACAATCATCCACCACGCGCAAGTATGGTGGAAGTGGGCTGGGATTGGCCATTTGTAAAAAACTGGTGGAACTGCAAAAAGGTAAAATAGAAGCTACAAGCAAGAAAGGGAAAGGGTCAGTATTCTCGTTCTATATTCCTATGGAAACAGGGAAAAAAACAAAGAAAAGCAAAGAAAAATTACAAGATGATGAAGAGTTTCGCTCGCTAACCGGAATGAATATTCTCATGGTCGAAGATGATAAAATGAATCAGTTTGTTGGGCGCAAAGTAATTGAGAAGAAATGGCAGGCAAACCTTACTATTGTTGATTCGGGTGAAGAAGCCCTGCATAAACTCTCGCTCTACGATTTTGATCTTGTTTTGATGGATATATTGCTGCCTAACATAGACGGATACCAGGTTGCTCATAAAATACGCAACAATGAAAACAAGCAAATCAAAAACCCCGGAATTCCTATTGTTGCTCTTACAGCGGACGCTTTTATTGAAACGCGCACCCGGGCTTTCGAGTCGGGAATGGACGATTTTGTCACGAAACCTTTTGACTACGACAACCTGTTTAAGAAACTATTCGATTATAAATCTAAAAAAAAGAGTAACTCCGCATAGTCCGACCTATCCGAAAAAATTCCCATGGGCATTTTACACCCCCTTTCAGGTGAAGTATATGCTGTTAATTTATAACTTTGCACCTCATTTTCCCATACGCAACCGTTATACAATTAATTATTTAATGCCATGATTCAAACTGCCTCAAACAAAGATTTTAAGCGTTTTACCGTTACTTCGGCCCTTCCCTATGCCAATGGGCCTGTGCATATTGGTCATTTGGCTGGTGTTTATGTACCCGCTGATATCTATGTGCGATACTTACGTGCCAAAGACCGGGATGTTCTTTTTATTGGAGGCAGCGATGAACATGGAGTACCCATTACCATAAAAGCACGCAAGGAAAATGTCAGCCCACAGGATGTAGTAGATAAGTATCACCACATCATTAAGGATTCTTTCGAAAAATTTGGAATCTCCTTCGATGTATATAGTCGCACCTCTGCTTCCATCCACCACCAGACGGCCTCCGATTTTTTTAAAAAGCTTCACCAGGGGGGTAAACTCATGGAAAAAGAATCAGAACAGTATTTTGATGAAGCCAATAATCAGTTTCTTGCCGACCGTTATATTACAGGTACCTGCCCCCATTGTAGCTATGAGAAGGCTTATGGGGATCAGTGTGAAAATTGTGGTACATCTCTTAACCCTACCGATCTGATCAACCCAAAATCTGTTATGAGTGGCAATAAACCGGTACTGAAGAAAACCACACATTGGTATCTGCCCTTGCAGGATTATGAGCCCATGCTCACGAAATGGATTCTGGAAGGACATAAGCACGACTGGAAGTCGAACGTGTATGGGCAATGTAAGTCATGGATTGATCAGGGCCTGCAACCCCGTGCCGTGACACGCGACCTCGACTGGGGGGTGAAAGTCCCTCTGGAGCAAGCTCCCGGCAAGGTGTTGTATGTATGGTTCGATGCCCCCATCGGGTATATCTCAGCCAGCCGCGAATGGTCCGAAAAAAGCGGTAAAGACTGGCAGCCATATTGGAAAAGTAATGATTCCAAACTGGTGCATTTTATTGGCAAAGATAATATTGTTTTCCATTGTATCATATTTCCCGCCATGCTACATGCCGAAGGAAGCTACATCCTGCCCGATAATGTGCCGGCAAACGAATTTCTCAATCTCGAGGGAGATAAAATTTCTACCAGTCGCAACTGGGCGGTGTGGTTGCATGAGTACCTGGAAGAGTTTCCCGATATGCAGGATGTGTTGCGCTATACCCTTTGTGCAGCTGCCCCTGAAGCCAAAGATAACGACTTTACCTGGAAAGATTTCCAGGCACGCAACAACAACGAACTGGTGGCCATTTTTGGCAATTTTGTTAATCGTACCCTGGTGCTTACGCATAAATACTTCAATGGCATTGTTCCTCCTGTTAAAGACTTAACAGATTTTGACAAACAAACCCTTGAACAGATGCAGCAATACCCTCAAATTATTGCTCAAAGCCTCGAGAATTATCGCTTCAGGGAAGCATTGAGTGAATTGATGAACCTGGCCAGACTGGGGAATAAATATCTCACCGACAATGAGCCCTGGAAAATATTTAAGACCGACTCCGTGCGTGTTGGCACCATTCTTAATATCAATCTACAGATTTGTGCTGCTTTGGCGACTTTAAGCCAGCCTTTCCTGCCATTTACTTCGGCCAAACTGCTTAATATGCTCGGGCTTGAGTTATTGAAATGGGATGATGCGGCCGGTACTCAGGCCCTTAAAGCCGGGCATGTTATAAATCAACCCGAGTTACTGTTCTCAAAAATTGAAGACGAGCAGATACAATTCCAGGTGGATAAACTCAACCAAACGAAAAAGGATAACGATATTGCGGAGAACAGCAAGGTCCTTGCTGCCAAGGATGATATTTCCTATGAGGAGTTTATGAAAATGGATCTTCGCACGGCGACTATTACTGCTGCCGAAAAAGTGGCCAAAACCAAAAAACTCCTAAAAATCACCCTGGACACAGGTATCGATACAAGAACCGTTGTTTCCGGTATTGCTGAATTTTACCAACCCCAGGATATTATTGGTAAGCAGGTAGTTGTACTGGCAAATCTTAGTCCTAAGGTAATTAAGGGTATTGAATCGCATGGAATGATCCTTATGGCGGAGTCTAATGAGGGAAAATTAAGTTTTATTAATACCGATCAGCTTATAAATACCGGCGGAATCATCTCATAAACGACAAAAAACGCCCTTTGGGCAGGGGTTTTGTTATATCGGTATAATAACTGATTTTTAGCCACTCAAGTGTTTTTTAACCCAAAAAAATTTATAAATTTGCTGTCACTTTCTGGCCTCGTAGTTCAATGGATAGAATGGAAGTTTCCTAAACTTTAGATACAGGTTCGATTCCTGTCGAGGCTACTGATTTACTTTAAACAAAAGCGCGCCCTTGATTTTCAGCCTCCCCAAAAAATAACTCAAGGCCATTAGTTAAGGTGCCGGATGTCGTACAGTCACTCATAAACAAAAAATGTAATGAATAGAAAAGACGAAAGACCAAGTAAAATATCTTACGAAAGATATTTGAACGAATTAGGTATTCCGGAAGATCAGAAAAAGTCAAACGATGGCCATATCCCGGACTACGTTAAATACGGTACATGGCTCCGGGTAAACGACACCGATAAATTCGAGTTCGATTACCAAAACTGGAAAGTTAGAGTAAGAGCCGAACAAAACATGGACTAAACTCTAACAATGAAAAAAAAAGCTGTCTTAATCCGAAAGACAGCTTTTTTTTTAGGTACACACCCTATATGCGGGTGCTTAAGTAATCCCCATTACAAACCACTAAAATCTACATCTTTGAATATAAGGGTAGGGGATCGCATAGAAGAGTATTCATAAGGATCATTGCCCGTTTCAATCAAAGACTTCCACAAGGAAAGAAAGTTACCCGTAATATTCATCTCGTTGACGCTTTGAACAATCTTTCCTTTTTCGATTAATTGGCCTGAGATACCAAAGGAAAAATCTCCTGTTGTTGAGTTGGCATTTCCTCCATTAAATGAAGTGATCAAAATGGCCTTGTCCTGGTCAGAGATTATTTGCTCCTGGCTGCGCTTGCCATAGGCCATAATGATGTTCGAAGAACTACCACCATTAGGAGTCATGCCCAGTTTGCGGCCATAGTAATTGTCAATATAGTAGGCTTTCAAAACACCTTTATCTATCATGGTGCGTTGTTTTGCTGCGAGGCCCTCGTTGTCAAAATGCCTTGAAGCCAATCCTCCCACCAAAAGAGGGTCGTCGATGATGGTAAGAAACTCTGAAGCAATAGGCTTGTCAAGCATATCCAAAAGGAAGGAATTCTTTTGTTGTATACTCCTGGCTGACATGGGTTGAAACAATCTCCAGAGCATATTTCCTGCGATCCTATTGTCGATAATCATATTGTATTTGCCGGTGGCAATTTGCTTTTGGCCAATTTGCCTCAAGGTGTCAAAGAGTGCTTTTTCGGCAATTTTATCCGATGCTGGGAGTTTGCTCAAAAAGCGGTTTCCTCCCCAAAAGCCCCCTTCGGGTCTGGAACCTGCATCCATTATGGTAACAGAGCCACCGGTTCCGAAATAGGTGCTTGCTGTTTCACCCACAAAACCATTG
>JBEPXC010000132.1:0-9940 GCA_041642035.1 Sphingobacteriia bacterium | reverse complement strand
GCCTTTGTAAAACTCACCCACTTTGATCATCAGGGTGTTTTCAACCGCTTGCGATACCACCCGAATGTTGGTGCGCATATTGGGTCGCAGGCCGGGATGCGATGCTTCGTCGAGCAATATGCCGAAATTCAGAACACCCTGCTCTACCGATGGGGCAATATTGGCTACTCTCCCTGTTAATTCGTCGCGTCCAACCCTGACCAACACCTCCTGCCCCACAAGCAACTGTCCGGTATAACCATCACCGGCAACTGCCTCGATGCGGTAGGAGGAGATATCAGAAACGGTGGCAACTACCTCTCCCGGGGCTACCGACGAACCGGGCTTATCGAGCAAAAAGGATATGGTACCTCTTATAGGCGCCGCCAAGCGAGCTCTGTCCAATAGGTTTTCCATTTCTTTGAGGCGGGTTTCCTTTATTCGCAGGTCGATGTTTAGCGATTCCATCTCCAACAAGGTAAGCTCCCTGCTGTATTCAAGTTGTTTGATGGAGTTTTCCAGCTCCAGCTCCGCTGTTGAGAGCTCCATAAATACATTGGCCACCCTGTCGCGCGAACTGCCGCCTATAGAAAGCAGGTATTGCTCATGTTCATATTCAATGTGTAGGGCTTCTGTTTTTCGCTCCAGGAGTTTATGCGCCAGGTAAGCAGCCTCTTCTTTCCGACGAATCTCCAGACGTAGCTTCTTATCGTTGTTTTGGGTTTGCTCAAACTCTGCTTTCAAGCGTGCGTATTCAAACTGCTGTCCGTCGGTATCTATTTCCAACAGGGGCTGACCTTCCTCCACCATTTCTCCCGGATGGCACATAACCCGCATGATGCGGCTGCCCATAGGGCTTATCAGGGCTTCTTCGTAAAAAGGAACCACTTTGCCCGTTGCGGCAAACGTAACCAGCAAATCACCCTCTTCTACCTCCGAAACCGTAACATTATTCAGGTTTACACCCGTTAAGGTGAAGGATTTGGCAAAAAAAGCGAGCACCAGGAGGATCAGCACGAGAACTGCAACCCGAAGTATCAGCTTCAGCCTTCGTTTTCTAATCACTTGTTGAGGTAATGATCTGTCCATGTCATCGTTTTTCCCTTTTGGGGCAAAAGCTGAGCCATCAAACAAAACAATCTATAGGTTAGGAGGTTAGACGGAAAGGCAGATGAAAAAAGTGTCCATTTATGGGCAGGGTGTCCACGCAGGTAGTCTGGTAGAAATGGTGATAAGCCTTTTAGGGATGCGCAGGAATAGGTTACTGAAGTACGATTCGGCTGAGTTCACTGGCCAGTTTTTCTTTTATAAAGCCCATGTCTCTGATGAAGCCGGTTTTTTCAAGCATTTCTTCCACCGGAAGGTCCGGTTTTAGTTGCTCCCGGGTATCTGAGATGATCTTTTCGAGCTTTTTAAGCTTAAAGGCATAGAGCACTTCTACCACAACCTTTTTAACATCGTCTTCTTCCTTTTTCACATAAATGCGGTGTTTGTCTTCCCACTGGTTGCTCAGGGTGTAGGGTGATGTAAGCATATCAATGGCAATTTTGCTTATTTCAGGATTGTGGTGTGTGAAAAAGTATTGCTCCTCCGGCATTCGCTCCTCCTGACGGGCAGATTTATACTCTTCAAAAATGGATTGATACAGTTGGTTCTCAAAATCTATCTCATCGTTTGATATTTCATTGATCAGGTAGTCGGCAACAGTGATCTCAAACTGTATATCATGCCCCTCCTCATCTTTATCGGGAAAGATGATAACCTGGCTGGAATAGAGCAACAGAGCCCGGATTATCTCATGTTCCTGATGCAGGATATTAATCCCTGACTTCACAGGCATTTCTTCCACCGAGGGATGCGTCTTCACCCAGGATTGCTCTTCCTGTGGGGTGGGTTCGTTGGGTTGTCCTTTGGTCTTACGCTGCTTGTTCACCTCGGCCATGAGCAGGTTTTCGCCAATCTGCAGCAGCTCACTGCTCTTCTGCACATAGAGCGCGCGGGCTATGGGCTCAGGAATCTTGGATATGCTAAGGGCTATTTCCTTGATGAGAGAAGCCTTTTTGATGGGATCATTCTGAGTCTCCTGCAGAAGCAGGTCGGTTTTGAAGGAGATAAAGTCGCGGGCGTTGGTTTCAATAAACTCCTTCACCTCTGCCGGGCGATAGTTTCGGGCATAGGAATCCGGGTCTTCTCCTTCCGGAAAAAGGACGATTTTCACGTTCATCCCCTCTTCGAGGATCATATCGATACCCCTGAAGGCAGCCTTTATTCCTGCAGCATCTCCATCAAAGAGCAGGGTTATGTTGGTGGTGTAACGCCTGATGAGTTTAATCTGATCGGTGGTGAGCGATGTACCCGACGAAGCAATGACATTTTCAATTCCCGCTTGGTGCATGGAGATTACATCGGTATACCCTTCGGTAAGGTAACAGTTGTCCTGTCGTACGATGGCACTTTTGGCAAAGAACAAACCATACAGAACCTTTCCTTTGTGGTAGATTTCAGATTCTGCTGTATTGATGTACTTGGGTTTCTTCTTGTCCTGGGTAAGAATTCGGGCACCAAAACCCAGTACCCTTCCCGATAGGTTATGGATGGGGAAAGTAACCCTGTTGCGGAATGCATCATAGGTCTGCTGATCTTTGGTGCGCACCAGGCTGCTCTTTTCGAGCATTTCTTTTTTGTACCCGTGTTTGATGGCTTTGGTGGTAAAGTCGTCCCAGCTATTGAGCCCATATCCCAGCCCAAATTTCTTAATGGTCTCGGTGGTAAATCCCCTTTCTTTAAAGTAGCTCAACCCCACGGCCTTACCTTCTTCGGTGTTAAATATTGTCTCCTCGAAATGTTTTTGGGCAAAGGCAGTAAGATTAAACAGGCTTTCCTTCTCGTCCATAGCCTCCTGCTGCTCGGCACTGGGCTTCTCCTCGTCTACCTCGATGCTGTATTTGGTGGCCAGGTATTTAAGTGCTTCAGGATAGCTGAAGTGCTCAAGCTCCATGATGAAGTTGACCGAGTTTCCTCCCTTGCCACATCCAAAGCATTTAAATATGCCCTTTGCCGGCGAAACGGTAAAGGAGGGGGTCTTTTCATTGTGAAAAGGACACAGTCCCAGCATATTTACTCCTCTGCGCTTTAGGGTAACAAAATCCCCTACCACCTCTTCTATGCGGGCGGCGTCAAAAATCTTATCAATGGTATCGGGTTTGATCATAGCGGAACAGTTGGGTGCTAAATTACAAAAAAAATCAGCCCCAAGAGAAAAGAAGCCACCCGAATGTTGGGCAACCTCTTTCCCTTTTTAGTCCCTTATTCCCACTAGGCCCATTTTTTTAGCGTTTAGCTTTCAACTTCCTACCTTTTCTGGCTTCCAGCTTCTATCTTTTAGCTTTTTCTTGCTTCCAGCGAATATCCTTCCAGCTTCCAGCTTCCAGCTGCTTTAATATCTTCTGGCAATATCAAAAGCAATGTACAGCTGACTATAAGCATGTTTGCTGTCTCCAAGCATGGCTTCAGCCATGGTGCCATCTGCCAGTTGCCGCAGTCCAAGATTATAGCGCAATCCGGCTTTTACCACTCCAACGTGTATCTCCACGCCGGCACCCAACCCATAGTCGATGGTATTGAAGTGGTCGCGTTCAATGCGGTCTTCTGCATCAACAAGGCCGGAATAGTTAACATTACTGGTAATCATATATCCCACATAGGGGCCAATATGAAAGGAGATATTCTCAATAGGATTAACGATTACCATTACGGGTATCTCAAGGTAGCTAAGATTAAAATCTATGTCCTGATCGATCAGCCCGCCATAACTGGCTGAGGTTCCTTTGGTGGTAAAAATGACTTCGGGTCGCCACCCTACCATTTCAGTAAACATCATCTGACTGTATAATCCCACGTGGAATCCGAAACGTGCATTTTCATCGTCCAGCTCGTTGGCGTTGATGTAGAGATTACTCACGGTTAATCCCCCCTTTACCCCTCTGTCCATATCTACCTGTGCATTGAGAATGGTTCCAGATAACATGAACATTGCTGCTGCAAGAATCATAATTAGTTTTTTCATAACGATAGCTGATTTTGATTGAATTCCCCTCATAAAGTCTCCAGAAGCTTTATGACTAAGAGAAATTTCAATTGGTTAATAATTTTGTTGCTTTAGCATAGTCTTATTTCTTTTAAAATGCCAGGTTAACAAGGAAGTAATGCAATCAGAATACCGAAATGAGAGTTGACTTGTCTTATGAGGATTTAATGGGTTGATAAACAGTAATGTAAAAGGCAAATAGTTTGTTTTTATAATTTATTTAGCATAACCTTAGTGCTGAATACTGTGGAAAAGATTCACAGTTGGGTAGATTGACAGATAATTATTGCGCCCTTAAAAGGTAATATAATGTGTTTTCTGGATTTATATAGAACAAACGCTTTAGTTAACTGTTGTTATGATGTGTTAACTTAAAAAAAATAATATATGCAAGATCCCGGTATAGCCAAAATGATAAGAGCTCCTTTTCTGAGCTCCATTATAGCACCTATTGTAGCAGGCACTCTGCTGGCTGTAAGTATTAACGGTCAACTTGACATTATTCAATTTGTCCTTGTTCTGCTTATTGGGATAGGTTTGCATGTTGCCACCAATGTTTACAACGACATATACGACACCATCCAGGGAACGGATAAGGTAAACGTGCACCGCAACGAAAATAGCGGAGGCTCGGGTGTGCTGCTCGACAATCCTGCCCTGATGGGCAAGATGTTTTTGCTGGCCAGGGCCGGATTGCTGCTCGCCCTGGCAGGGACTATTGCCCTCACCTTTCTGATTGCACCCCATCTAAGGCTGTTGCTTTGGATACTTTTTCTGATGTCTGCGTTTTTCAGTAAATATTATACCGCACCACCTGTAAAGCTGGCCTATCGGGGATGGGGTGAATTCTTTGTCTGGTTTGCCTTTGGTCCCATGGCTGTGCTGCTGGCTGCAGTGGGGCAGGGGTTATCTTTTCATCCCCTGGTAATCATGCTTATGCCGGCCACCGGATTGAGCACCTTATCTATTTTACTTGCCGGGCAGATGATCGACCTGGATGCCGATCGTGCCGGAGGTAAGCATGGGGTCGCATCGAGAATGGGCACCCGGTTTACATCTGTGCTTTATATTGTTGTACAGCTGGCCATTGTAACCAATATGATGATGCTGTTTGCCTCCTATCCGGGAAGCAGCTGGGTATTTCTGCTGCCCATCATTCCTTATCTGCTGATATTTCCAAAAGCCGCCACCATCATTTTCAAGCACCATCACGACGCACATCAGCTAAAGACAGGAGCTAAATTTACCGTGCTTACCCACATTGGGTTTTCCTTTTTCCTTATTGTGGCGTTTCTTGTTTACCTGCTAAGCTAAAAGTTTAAGGTTTAAGGTTTATAGAGTTTAAGGTTTAACGAGTGGTGTGGGCATGGCACACAGATTTGATTGGGAGCGTGACGGGCATCAGGTGACTATCAACCCTTCAGAAATGCTCAGCGGTCCCTGCATGCTTAAAACAAAATCTGGCAAAACATCAGATTTTAAGTAACCCAACACTAAACCAGCACCAACCAAAAAGTCAATTCTGGTCCCAAGGGTCCCTAGTGTCCCCCAATGCTACAAACAAACAGCACACCAAAATTCCGTATCTTAGCACCCATTTTAACCCCTGCAACATTCTATCATGAACATCAGAAAAATTAAACCATCCGATAATCTGGCCCTGGCCACTATGATCAGGGAGGTATTTATAGAGCATAATGCCCCCCGGCATGGCACGGTCTACTCCGACCCCACCACCGATGATTTGTATGCCCTGTTTGAAAGAGAGAGGTCTGTTTTGTGGGTCGCTGAAGAAAAGGAACAAATTTATGGGTGCTGCGGAATATATCCCACCGACGGACTTGAACCAGGCATGGCAGAACTGGTGAAATTTTATCTGTCGGCACCAGCCCGCGGTAAAGGTATTGGCCGTAAGCTGCTGGAACAATCCATCTCCTCTGCAGCAGCCTTTGGCTATAAAAGTATTTACCTGGAGAGCCTGCCTCATTTTTCGAAAGCCATTGCTATGTATGAGAAACAAGGCTTCAGCAAGCTCAGTCAACCCATGGGCGATTCTGAGCACCCCACCTGCGATATCTGGATGATCAAAAAACTGTAGTTATCCTCCTGACCTACATCCGGATTACTTTTTTCGGGCCGATAAAAGAAATATCTTTGCACCGTTTTCCGTTATTCTATAACTTTTATTTTTTGTCGTGCCCATACGTGTTCAATTCAAATCCATTTCTATGCGCAGCTTTCTGTTGATCATCCTCCTGTCTTTCGGAATTATCAATGCAAATGTCTTATTTGCTCAACATGTTGAAGTAGAAGAGGAGGTTGTAGCTGAAATTGATTCCCTTGTTTTACCTCCGGTTATTTTTTCCTCCTCATCAGCGTCCGAATATATCAATAGCCTCTTGGAAAAAGATAGTTTGTGGCGCCCCACAGGCGACACCATGAAGCTCTCCCTGCAACGGCTGGTAAACCAGTACGCCGAACCCTTTGACAGTGTGAGAAGCCGACTGGCCACCTTTGAGTACGATTCTGTTCAGCTAACCCTTACACAGCTTACCCACAACGATACCCTTCCCATAAAATGGCTCAACAACGATACCTTTATAGTCGATACGGTGGCTTTGGAGCAGGAACCTTTTATTATTGAAAAGACCCTGGTAATGCCACCGAAAGAAGACAATTCTGCTTTTGCCATCACCGATACAGTGGCACAGTTGGAAATGCAGCAGGATACGTTGGCGCAAGTGCCCGACACCATTACAAGAGTAGTTATCGACTCTGTTTTTCTGGCATCAAAAGAAATAGTCATGCACCAGGTGATTGAGGAGAGGATCATTCCTCCTGTCGTTCCACGGGCGCGCGACCGATGGGTGTGGTTTCCGGCCGATTCGTCGATGGTTATTATATCGCAACGACACCATCTTTTGATCGCTAATGAAGAGTCTCCGTTTTTTATAGTGCCCAACCCCAATGTGACCGATTCACTTAAATCGGCCGTCGAAACCCTGTTGGCATATACCCGGGAACGCGATTCCATATTGGTTTATATCAACAACATTGATGGACATAAAACACCATTCTGGCTCTCCTCGAAACCGGATGACATGTCGCGGGTTTGGGTAAAAAACAATGCCAATGACTCTATAACCATATGGGTGGGTAATCCGTCAAAGTATGATGTAACCTTACTTTTGGAAGACAACATCAATCTTGAACGGAAAGAAAAACAAAGCGCAGATGATATCCCCATCATTACCCTAAGGCCACAGCGAACCCTGGTAAGCCTCGAACCACTCAAGGAAATCCCGGTATACTGGGATTATGGATTATCAACAGCCTTTATTCTCAACCAGAACTCCTTTTCAAACTGGTCGAAAGGGGGCGAGAACTCTATGTCGAGCATGCTTGACATCAAGGGAGGAGCCGATTATATCAACAAGGAATATAAAAGCAAATGGAACAACAATGGCCGCCTCAGGTATGGAACCATAGTCACCAAGGAGAATGGTTTTAGAACCAATACCGATATGCTTGAATTTAATTCACAATATAATAAAGTGCTGAGAGAGAAGATCGATTTTAGTACCGTTTTTTATTTTAAAACCCAGATAGCCAAGGGGTACAAATACCCCAACGACTCGATTCCTGTCTCCAGGTTTCTTAATCCCGGTACTTTTACCATTGGGGTGGGGGTTGAATACAAGCCGTTTAAAAAAACACTGCTCAACTTTTCACCCTTGTCGTATAAAGCTACTTTTGTTTTAGACACCGCCAATATCAATCAAACTTTACATGGTATAGATCGTGATCAGAAAAGCAGGCAGGAAATGGGGGGGCAGCTTTTAATCAAAAACAGCGTTTCGATATTGGACGGGATGAATATATCCAACTCCATGCGTCTGTTCTCGGGTTACCTGGAAAAGCCGGAGAATGTAGATATCGATTGGGAGATCAGCATCGATAAGCAAATAAGCTGGTACTTCATCATTAAGCTGAACCTTCATATGATCTATGACGACGACATTCGCTTCGAGGTGGAAGGTAGTGAGAAAAGGGTTGCTAAAATGCAGTTTAAGCAACTGCTGGGCTTAACGCTCTCGTTTAATTTGTAGAGTAAAAACTTATCTTACGGCTAAGCTCATTGGCTTTGTCATTTATACTCATAATCTTGTAGAGCTGATACATTTTTACAATAACCCGTTGATTCTCGGGGTTTTTATCATACGCTTTATCCAGCCATTTTACCGCCGATTCGAATGCTGCCGTTGATTTGGATTTTTCTTCCATGACCCGTCGGTTGTCATTAAGGGTACGTGCACTCTCTTCTATTTCTACGCCCATATTGAAGTAGCATGTGGCAATATTCACGTAGCTCATCAACTCGTCCGGAGCCAGATCTATGGCTTTTTGGTAAGCTGCAATGGCCCTGTGGTATTGCTCTTCTTTTTGAAATATCAAACCCTTGGTATAAGGGAATATATACTGACTGGGATTTTTGGCCTCTGCACTGTCGAGCACAGCGGCTGCCTGCTCAATGTCATTCCTGTTGTAGAGCATATCAGCAAACAATACAACCAGATCTTCGTGGTGGTCATATTTTTCAATACCTGCAATCAATACGTCTTCAGCTGAAAGGGTGTCTTTCTGCTCCAGATGTATGGTGTAGAGCAGATGCGAAACATTGGTAGAAAAACTGTATTCATCCAGGGTGTTGAGGTGCTCTATGGCTTTAGGCCAGTTTTCACTTTCGTATGCAGCTATTGCTGTATTGTAGATAAGGTTTTTATCTGTTTGAACAGCCAGGATGGGGCTGCGGGTAATTTGCAGGGCTTGTTCAAAAGCATGCAGGGCTTCAGCGTATTGCTCTTTTTTGAAAAACTTTTCGCCTTGTTTTTTGAAATCGTTGGCCAACAGAACATATTTGGGTGCAAGTTGCCTGGCCATGCGTTCGCCCGGATCTAAAGAACGGGCTTTCTCAAAAGAATCAAAAGCAACCTGCAGCTGATCGGGATATAGCTCGTATTTTTTCTTGTCGTTTTTTTGCTTTCCTTCTACATAAGCAGTTTGGGCCAAAACGCCCCTGGCGTACCAGGTTCTTGCCCATTTCGACATCTCCTTATCGTTGGTCATCTCCTCTATAACGATCTTGGCATCCTCATAATTTGAATTCTCAATCAAATGAAAAACGGCTATAAGATTGCTTTTTTGTAAAGGGGTAAAAACGCTACACCCGGAGAGTATGATTAGTAAAAAAATCAGTTTCTTCATATTGTGCTTTCTGTTTATATTTGTTCAGCTCCTTATATACAACGGGTTCATTTGGCTCAACAAATAAGAACCTCCTACTTTAATCAACGATATCGACCTGCAATCATTGTCTTTTTAGTACGGAAAAATTCCATGCAAAGATAAGCGATTCCTTTAACTCTATAACCCTGATGGTGTTGACTGTACAGCAAAGATATGTTAATGTACCCATCATCAAGAGATTACCTCTGCTCAGCTTGCCTGACGTGGTGATGAAAAAATGTTCTTTTGGAGAATAATATTTTGACCTAATGTCAGTTATTGAAATGGAGGGAAATTAGAATTTAATCCTTAACTATGCAAAATCATGAAAAGTACTATTCATACAAAAGCACTGTCTTTATTTTCCGACCTTAAAAATAAGGTCAATGTACACGATCTTGCCACCATCAGAAGCAATATTAAAGGTATGAACAGAGGAGCCCTAAAGAGCAACTGGTACAAGGTGCTGATGCTGTTGAGTGTGGCCAAAGACATCCGGTCTCCCTGGACCAGGAGGGCGATTGCCATTTCAGCGCTGCTGTATGCCGTAATGCCCGTTGATGCCATACCCGATATAGTTCCTGTTCT
>JBEPXC010000131.1:0-9955 GCA_041642035.1 Sphingobacteriia bacterium | reverse complement strand
CCCCAGATATTTAATCAAACATTTCATTCGTGTAAGGGTTTGGTGATCAAATGGTTGTTTTGTTACCTTATACGAGTAATCTTAAAAAAAGGTTGCAACTTCCTGTATGCCAGTATGCAAAGGCGTTTACGAGAATTTGATACCTTAAAGAAACAAAAAAAGCTTCCGGTAAAGGAAGCTTTTTTGATAAAACACAGAAAACAAGTGGTTAGTTTGTTTGAAACTGGGTATCCTCTATGCCTGTATTTATATCAATATCGGTTACAGTCATTTCGATGAGTTGTCCGGCGGCTTGCTGGGTTATTTTGGCGGGGAATTTCAACTCAAATGTTTCTACTGGAGTTTCTTTGCCAAATAAACGGGCAAAGAAACCGGGTTTTTCTCCTTCCTGTTCCAGCACTATAGATTGATATTCTTCAATTGTAGCCACTCCCGTTTCTGATTCGGTTTTAATTTTTAAACCACTATCTACCTCATAATATTCATATGACTTTTGTCCTGAAGGAGATACCACCATTACTTTGCAAGCCTTTTGGCCATCAACATTGGCAACACCCTCTAATGATTTTTCAATACCATAATCAGCGTAGTTCATATCAATATCCATGAGGGCCTGCATTTTCATGGCCTCAAATTCGGCTCCTTCTGTAAATTCCTGTTTTCCCATCATCCCCGACATGGATGCTTTCTGGCCGTCGAAGACCTGAGTCTGAACTGTCATGCCTCCAAAAACGGTTTCTATCCTTAATTTGTCGGGAGCCTGTTGGAATTGTTTCACCACGGCTATCTGACCCATCATGGGTATTTCAATAACCTGAGTCATATCCTTGATTAACGCCAGGCCTTCTTTCCCTCCAATGGCATTGATGTACTTATCTATTACAGTTTCTATGGTTACTCCTGCCGGGGCTTCTGTAAGCTCAGGAGCTGTTGCCGGTCTTCCAAAGGCATCAAATAGTTCAACCTCGCCCTCGGCGCTGAAGGTTTTGAGTGTTTCGGGTACTTCCTCAATATTACCGGCTACCACAATGATGGCATTGTCGGGTTTTAGGTATTTCTGTGCCATTTGCTGAACATCTTCAATGGTGACTGCATTGAGTCTTTCCAGATAAGTGGCATAATAGTCTTCAGGCAGATCATAACGTTTGATGTTGAGAGCAAAATTTGCAATGGTACGTGGACTTTCCAGTGAACGAGCAAATTGGCCTGTAGCAAAATTCTTTACCAGTTGCAGGGTTTCTTCATCAACGGGTTCATCCCTTAAAGTCTGCATTTCATCCAGTATGATCACTACTGTGCTGTCGGTAACATCATTGCGCACCTCGGTGGATGCTATAAATCGACCTACTACCCTGTCGTTGGTGATGTTTGAACGAGCACCATAGGTATATCCTTTGTCTTCGCGCAGGTTCTGCATCAAACGGCCTGAAAAAACGCCTCCGCCCAATATGCTGTTCATCACATTTACCTTTACGATATCTTCATGGCCTACAGGCAACACTACCGGGTAAGCGACCTGAACAACCGACTGTACTGCACCCGCTCTATCGGCAAAGGCTACTTTTCTTCCCTGGGGTGGGGTTGGTGTGGGATAGGTGTGGTTGGGTACATCACCTTTTTGCCAGGGAGCAAAATATTCATTCATCAGGCTTTTTGCCTCAGAAACATCAATGTCTCCTACAATTACCATATAGGCGGTATTGGGTTTCCAGTAGGTTTGATAATACTGACGCAATAAATCTACATTGATGTTATCAAGAGTTTGTTCTGTTACTACTTCACCATAGGGATGATCATTGCCATAAACCTGGGTGGTAGCAACATTTCTTGCTATGGAATTACCGTCTGTTTTTATTGTTTGCAATCCGGTGCGGGTTTGGGTAATGCGTTTTTCCAACTCTTCTTCAGGAAAAGTGGGATTCAACAATACATCAGCCATCAAGTCCAGCAATACATTTTGATGTCTTTTCAGAGAAGAGGCATATATGCCCGTATCATAAGTAGACAAAGTTGCTCCTAAAAAGTCAACGGCTTCATCTATCTCAGCCTTGCTGCGGGTGGTCGTTCCTTCTCGCATCAGCTGGCCGGCAAAATCTACATAACCTTTGGCGTCGCCTTCCAGAATAGGATCGATATCCAGTGTGAGCTGGAAAGATACTACCGGAACCTTGCGGTTTTCTACCACAATTACCTGAAGCCCGTTGTCCAGGGAAAAGCTTTCAAATTCGCCCAACTGAATCTCTGGTGCAGGACCTGGCTTGGGGCGTACACTCCTGTCTAACTGTGCATGCAGCGAGAGCACAGCAAATAAACTGAAAACGACTAGTGAAATAATTTTTTTCATAATGTTGTATGTATTTATTTTTGAATAGCAATCAGGACGTTGTAGTCACCCCTCTTCATTGTTTCCATAGACATGGGGGCAGGCTTTTCTGTGCTTTTCAATTTTCCAAGGATTTTTACCTTGCTTTTTTTTGTTTAAAATATAATTTATTAATGCCGTAGATGTTGATTATTTTCAGCCTTCACCTTTTGGCAACCAGTAAAGAACTACCCTGTTGTCGTCTCTGAAATACTCATTGGCAACACGTTTAATATCTTCGCGGGTTACATTCATGTAGTTTTCCAGCACGGTGTTGATGTAATTGGCATTGTTATATAAGGTGTGATAATTGGCTAGATTTGTGGCACGGCTTGCAATGGTGGTATTGCTATTTACAATTCTGTTTTCTATCTGGTTGCGAACCCTTTGCAGCTCATCTTCGGTGATTAGCTCTGTCTGCACTTTTTCAAATTCTTCATTTACAACAGCCTCTATTTCTTTCAGATCAACACCCATATTTGCAATGGCAAAGGTGAGATTGATCCCGGGGTGTTCCAGGCCAAGGGGGATAGACATGATTTGAAGAGCCTTTTCTTCCTGATCTACCAAACGACGATACAATCTGCTGCTTTGTCCTTGCGAGAGTAGGGTGCCCAGCATCTCTACCGCATAATAATCGGGAGTCCCTTGTGCCGGAATCATGTATGCCTGAATTAGAGCAGGAATCTGTACATTGTCGTATACTGTATCTCTTACTTCTGTTTCACGGCGAGGCTCAACATCCTTGGCAGGACGTCGGAATTGTGCGGTACCGGCGGGGATATCTCCAAAATATTTCTCTACCAGTTTCTTGGTTTTGTCTACTTCAAAATCTCCTGTAACCACCAACACCGCATTATTGGGCACATAAAACATGTCATGAAAGCCCTTGATGTCTTCGTCGGAGGCATTACGCACGTGTGGATCAAGACCTAAAACATCGCCTTTGTAAGGATGTACATTGAAAGCCCTTGAAATGGTTTCAACCAGGAGCCTGCCGTAAGGGCGGTTGTCGCGGGTTTGCTTCATCTCTTCAGTAACCACACTCTTCTGAGTAGCGATGCCGATGGAGTCAATATTAGGGTGGAGCATGCGCTCGGATTCCATCCATAGGCCCAGTTCCAACTGATTAGAAGGAAGCAGGATGTAGTAGTTGGTAACATCAAAGCTGGTAAAGGCATTGAGGGTACCCCCAGATTTTTCTACTATTTCCGAGAATTCTCCACGATCAATATTTTCACTTCCTTCAAACATTAGATGCTCGAAGAAATGTGCGAAACCTGTCTTTTGCGGATCTTCATTCTTGGCCCCTACATGATACATAATGTTTACCACCACATTGGGTGTGGTATGATCCTGATGTAAGACTACATGCAGGCCGTTGTCGAGAGTGTATTCGGTAAATTCAATTTTCGGTGTGCTGCCAGAGCTTAGCGTAGCAATCACCAGTAATCCTAAGGTGAAAAGCGCCTTAAAATGTAGTTTCATATTGCTTGTTTTTTAAATTAATGATTGATGAGATGTTTGTTATGATAATGATGGGTTAATGCTTCAAGTCAGTTAACGGCTAATTAGTATATTTTTTTAACCAAAAATTACACCAGAAGAAATATTTTTCTGATAAATATAATGTTTTATACCTATACGGGCAAAAAAACCATGGAGTCGGTTTCTTTAATGCGCCTCCAGCCAGTTGATTCCAGTATTCATTTCTATTTCAAGATCAACATCTAGTTGCATAGCCGTGGTCATTTTTTGGGATACAATTTCACGCAGCTCGTCCAGCTCTTCTTTTAGGGCGTCAAAGACCAATTCATCATGCACCTGCAGGATGAGTTGCGACTTCATTTGCCTCTGCTGCATTTCGCGATAGATATTTATCATAGCAAGCTTTATCATGTCGGCCGCAGAGCCTTGTATGGGTGAATTGATAGCATTTCGCTCGGCATATCCCCTTACAGCTCCATTGCTGCTGTTGATGTCGCTGATGTATCTTCTGCGCTTCATAATGGTTTCAACATAGCCATGCTCGCGGGCAAAAGTAATGGTTTCGTCCATATACTTTTTGATGCCGGGATATTGCTTAAAGTAGTTGTCAATAATGTGATAGGCTTCGTCTCGTGGTATATTCAGGCGGTCGGAGAGGCCAAACACTGAAATGCCATATACGATGCCAAAGTTGATGGTCTTGGCCTTACGGCGCATATCGCGGTCTACATCTTCCAGCGATACCCCAAATACTTTGGATGCGGTAGCCGAATGTATATCCAGGCCATTACGGAAGGCTTCAATCATAGCCTGGTCCTTACTCAGGGAGGCAATGATGCGCAATTCAATTTGAGAGTAGTCGGCAGCCAGTAAAATATGCGAATCATCGGCGGGAACAAAGGCCTTGCGTATTTCTCGGCCCTGCTCTGTTCTGATGGGTATGTTTTGTAGATTGGGATTGTTGGAAGACAAACGCCCTGTAGCGGCAACTGTTTGATTGAAGCTGGCATGCAAACGCCCCGTGCCTTGATTGATGAGCCTGGGGAAAGAATCTACGTAAGTCGATTTAAGTTTAGTCAGGGAGCGATAATCGAGAATCCTGTTTATGATTTCGTGTTTATCTGCAAGTTTTGATAAAACATCCTCGCTGGTGCTGTATTGTTTGGTTTTGGTCTTTTTGGCCTTTTCCATTATTTTCAGCTTATCAAACAATATTCCTCCCAATTGCTTGGGAGAGCCAATATTGAACTTCTCCCCAGCCAGTTGGTAGATGTCGGCTTCAATACTTTCAATTTGAGAGTGAAGCAGTATAGAATATTCTTTCAGCGCTTTGTTGTCGAGTTTTACGCCACGGTATTCCATGTCTGCTAATACTTGTATAAGGGGGGATTCCATTTTTTCATACAGTTCCAACAAGCCTAATCTGGCAAGCTCAGGCTCAAACACTTCGCGCAGGCGTTGGGTTACGTGAGCATCTTCGCAGGCGTAGGCTGTTAAGATTTCATGCGATACATCGCACATATTGCCCTGGCTCTTGCCCTTTTTGCCAATGAGTGATTCAATGCTCAGGGGTTTATAGTTGAGGTATGCTTCCGATAACACATCCATGCTGTGCCGCATATCGGGCTGCAAGAGGTAGTGGGCTATCATGGTATCAAAAAGTTTACCTTGTACGCGGATGTTGTAATTTTTGAGGATCCCGATATCAAACTTAAGGTTTTGCCCTGTTTTTTCTATGGAGGGATTTTCAAATAAAGCTTTGAAAAGACCTGCCCGTTCCATGGCAGCTGAACGATCCTGAGGCAAAGGGACAAACCAGGCCTGACCCGGGGTGATGCAAAAGGAAATGCCCAACAGCAGTGCCTCCTGTATGTTGAGTGATGTGGTTTCGGTATCAAAGCAGAAGGAACCAGCTTCGCCGAGTTTTTTTACCAGCTCATTGATGTCGTCCTGGGTATCTATCGTTCGGAAATCAAAGTCACGGTAGAGTTCTTCCACTTTTTTTGCTACCAGGGTCTCGGGGTCTTCCAGCAAATCGGTATTGGCAAACATATCCATCTGTCCCTGCATCTGTGCTTTGGTGGGCATGGCTTTAGGTGCCTCTTCCTTTATATGCTCGAACACACGCTTTGCATAGGTTCTGAATTCCAGTTCATCAAATAAGGGTATCAGAACATCAGGGTTGGGATCCTGTCTTTTAAATAATTCCTCATTCCATTCTACGGGCACATTCAGGATTATGGTTGCCAGGCTCTTGGACATGAGCGCCTGTTCTGAAAACTCCTGTAGGGATTCACGGCTGCGTTTTTCGGCCACATCATCCAGGTTTTGCAATATGTTTTCGATAGAACCAAACTGTGCAATAAGTTTTTTGGCTTTTTTCTCTCCAATGCCGGGTACACCGGGTATATTGTCGGAGGAGTCGCCCCAAAGGCCTAAAATATCAATGAGTTGTTCAGGCTGTTTTATGGCAAAGCGCTCGCAAACCTCTTTTATTCCCCACACTTCGGCACCATTGCCCAGGCGGGCGGGTTTATACATGAAAATGTTCTCCGAGACCAATTGGCCGAAATCTTTATCGGGGGTCATCATATACACGGTGAACCCGTCTTTCTCGGCTTTCTTGGCCAGGGTGCCAATGATGTCGTCGGCTTCATAGCCGGGAACCTCCAGGAAAGGGATATTGAAACCCTCCACCAGCTCTTTGATGTAGGGCAGTGAGCTGACAATATCTTCAGGGGTTTCCTGTCGGTTGGCTTTATAGGCGGTAAAGTCGGTCTTGCGGTGGGTGGGCGCAAAGGCATCGGTAGCAACGGCAATATGGGTGGGGTTTTCCTTCTTCAGCACTTCGAGCAGTGAATTGGCGAAACCCAGTACAGCAGAAGTGTTAAGTCCCTTTGAATTGACCCTTGGGTTGCGGTTGAGGGCAAAATAGGCTCTGTAAACCAGGGCCATGGCATCCAGTAAAAATAATTTCTTTGTTTCCGGCATATCGTGGTTGATTTGAATAAAAGTCAAAGATAGTTATTGCCTCAGATAAAAAAAACGTTTCATCCGCATCTCAAGCTTTACAATATCATAAAGAATTAGGCTGATGGCAATACCTAATACCCGACTTTTCGTTTTGTTTTACACCCCGCCATGTTAATTAGTCTCTTCATACGTCATTTGCCTCATCTTTGTAAAAATTGTAATATTGTACTGAATAAAAAACAGCCCTATGGATTTTAAAGATTTGGTATTACAACGCGAAAGCACAAGAATATACTCAGATAAGCCCGTTGAGTTGGAAAAGATAGAACTCATTATGGAAGCCTGCCGAATGGCGCCTTCCGCCTGCAATTCGCAGCCCTGGAGGTTTGTGGTGGCCACCGATCCGGTTATCAAAGATCAGTTGGCGATGGCAAGTTTCGGCCCCCTTATGCGGTTCAATAAATTCGTGCCCAAGGCACCTGTGATAGCCGCCATAGTTGCAGAGAAGCCTAAGTTTATTGCCAGTGTAGGCGGAATGATTAAAGACAAAGACTTTTACCTGATGGACATCGGCATTGTAGCCCAGCATTTTTGCCTTCAGGCCACGGAACTGGGTTTGGGGTCATGTATGCTGGGATGGTTCGATGAAGCCAAAGTGAAGAAAATACTCAAGGTACCCGATAAAAAGCGGGTTCTGCTGCTCATTACCCTGGGTTACCCGGCTAAAGAAAAAATAAGGCAGAAAATCCGAAAGCCGAAAGAGGAGATGTGGGGGTATAACAGCTACTAATGCATCCAACCTTTGAACCACCCGAATCCAGAATCAGTTGCCAAAATGTTGGTCAGTATGATCAGCAATATTACTAACTGGCTTTAAATCCCGAATATAATCCCTTTTTCGATTTAAAAGTAAGAGTAAGGGATGGTTACCATAGCAATATTGCTACTATTACGATTGAATATGGTGAAGTGTCTGCAATAACAGATCATAAAGCCATAGACCAATATTTGCTTTATCCAAATCCTGCAAAGGACAGAATAACCTTAAAATTCCCGCGTATTGCTCGAAAAACATATGCTGAACAAGGAAGATGTTGATATCAGCAACCTCCCCGCAGGATTTTATGTTGTTAAATCGAAAAACAAAGCTTGGCCATTAATAATTGAGTAGGCACATCATAGTTGCTAATCGGTCAGTTAATGGTCATAAGTAACACTTTTTTAAAGAGTTCTGATGATCATTGCCCTGGTTTATTGCACATTATGATCTTTACGCTTTAAAAGAGAACCACTCTTACAGTAGGGGTGTGCCTTTCGACAATTTTAAAAATGCTAAAATATATAAATAAATTTTCTATAGGCTGAATAGCACCCTTGAGTGTTATTTTACCTGCATTTAATTCAATTCAGTGCTTTTTCTGATGCCCATCAGCATTACACTTCATCAAACCTTCATAAACCTACCTGTACATTTACCTAAAATTCTAAAAGCAATGAAGGCTCTGATACCTTCCTGAAATAAGATATTTTAATTATAACCAATAAAAATAATTATCCCTTTTAAAATCTACTGTTATGAAAAAATTAAGCATGTTTTTAGCCATTATGGCCCTGGTGGCATTCTCTTTTACGGGATGTGAAAAAGACAACACCAAGGGAACCGTTAAACTCTCCATTACGGATGCCCCAATAGATTCTGAGGACATTACCGGAGCTTACATCACCATCACCGATGTGCAGTATCAATTGAACGAAGATGGCTTTATCAGCTTGGAAGAATTTGAAGGACCACGGGTAATCAACCTGCTTGAATTAACCCGGGGAGTAAGCGAACTGCTTGGCAACCTGGAGATGGAAGCCGGTACATACTCGCAACTTCGTTTTATGATCGAGGCCCCCGTCAGTGGTATGGAAGCATCATCCAATCCGGGTTGCTACCTCGAGTTTGCAGATGGCACAACCCAACCGCTTTTTGTACCCAGTGGAGCTCAAACCGGTTATAAGGCATTAGGCGAATTTACCGTACCTGCCAATGGTGTAGTTGAGATCACCGCCGACTTCGATGTACGCAAATCAGTTGTCGAGGCTGGAGCTTCAGGAAAATATATCCTTAAACCTACCATTCGTTTGGTCGTTAACAATCAGGCCGGAAGAATAGTTGGCAATGCAACCAATCTGCCCGCAGAAACTCAGGTGGTAGTGTTTGCATACGAAGATGGTACGTATACCGACTCAGAAGCCAACGAGCCAGCTTTGGAAGAATCACGTTTCCCTAATGCCGTTAGTAGCGACATGGTAGATGAATCAGGTACTTACCATATTGATTTCCTCGCACCTATGACCTATGACCTGGTCGTGGTAGCTCTAAGAGACGGAGTATTCAGCCAGGTGCTGGGAGTTGTTGAGGATGTAGTGGTAGAAAGTGAGGAAACCACCACAAGTGATTTAGATCTGAACAACTTTTAAAGAATTCCTTTGCGATGTGACCATTGAATAAATTCAAATGATCAGCATCAAAAAAAACCCGCTAATATATAGCGGGTTTTTTTGTTTCTCTAAAGATTCTGGACTATTCTGGCAACGTTCCGGGTTCCTTCAGCCTGAACAACATGTGCATAGGAGCCTGGAGCTTCAAGACTTAATCCAGTTCGCCACAGGCAACAGGAAGGGTAACCCTTGCAGGTACATCTGGAAGCGACTGAACGGTTTCAGGTAAAGTAGTCTGTTCATCCACGCCATGTACATAAACAACGAAGTTGTCAAAATTGAAATCTTCAATTCCAAATTTTCCTTCTACAGCAGAAGATAACTCATCAACCGATATCACTTTAGAATAATTTAGATTACCCTGATCATCTGCCTGTGCATAGGTTTCTGTTTTAATTTCCATGCCTACCGGGTTGTCGTGAAAGGGAATCATGGTGATTCCTGAATAATCGCGGGTTTCAATAAGATCAACAACGCCATCATTGTTTTTATCCGCATCAGCCGATGGAGGGCATGAAGCTTCTGAACCATCTTCAAAGCCATGAAGGTGCGCCAAATGCATCATGTTAGGAGCAAGAGAAGCAACACTGAGTTCTATAGTGGCACTGTCACCCTCTACGGTAATGGTCAACGACCCGGTAACAT
>JBEPXC010000130.1:0-10106 GCA_041642035.1 Sphingobacteriia bacterium | reverse complement strand
CTCCAAAGGAGGGTGCGTTTACCAGGATCATAGAAGCATATTTTTTGTCGAGCAGGTTATTGGCACGAATATACAGATCCAGATTTACCCGACCCAACCGGGGTTGAAAACCGGCCAGAACATCAAGTGTTGAATAGGGTTGTGTAAAGCGACTATTGGCATCATTCATGGCAAAGGAACCAACATACCGCCAGGAAGGCATCACATAAATTCGCTGAACTGTTCGGGCATACACTCCTGCAAAGAAAATCTGATCAGGCATACCGGGTATCTTGTTACCTGAATACTCTATGCCACGATCAGAAAAGTCGGTAAAACGAAAATCATTGAGGGTCATATTTGCACGAACAGACAATTCATTAAAGAAGCCTCCGGAGGAAACCCTAGCTTTTTGCAATACCCAATGGATTTCAGATTCTATTCCCCGATGAAGTGATTTGCCGGCATTGCGTCCAACCCATGCATCTTCTGCTACGCGCTGGGCTACCAGCAAATCGTGCACCTGCATGCCATACAGACTAAAATCATAGAAAAAAAGGCCATCCACAAGCTTTCCGCGAAAACCTAATTCCAGGTTCCAGCTTTTTTCGGGTAAGATATCGGGATTGACCAATCCTTCCGGGGTGAGTGTTTCGTCGAGTGAAGGGGGTGCAAAACCATGGCTCAAGCTTAGATATAAGGCATTGTGTTGCCAATACTGGTAGTTGGCAGCTATCCGGGGAGAGAAAATGAATCCATAATCGTAAGTACCCGAAAGGTTGTCGGGTGCAGGATTGAACAGATCATCATAATCTCGTTGGATATAATTGACATTAATGCCTCCCGAAATATTTAAGCGTCCAAAACTCCCATCGGTTTGCAAAAAGACATTGTAGGAATTTACACGCTCTTTATTATCAGAGAATGGCTCGCCCTGAATGCCTTCTGCGTTGATGTTTTCGTGATTGCTATGGGTATAGTATTCCCTAAAAGCTTCACCTCCGGCCGAAAGCTCCAGCCCCTGCACGTTAAGAAATTCATTATAAACTATCCTCAGCCGGGTACCCAGGGTATTTCGTTCCTGGTAAAATACATCAAAGGGACGCATTTCCTTTTCATCATGCCAAACAGTAAATATGCTCAGGTGTGCAGTAAGATATCGGGAAAAGTTGTGCGTAGCGTTGATGCCACCCAGTAATCGGGCACCATCTTCATAACCACGCGTACGTTTCCAGTTGACAGCCGCAGCAGTAGGATTGTCGGCATAAGTAATGCTGTCAATAGAACTAGGGATATATGATTTAAGATCAGAAAGGGTAAAAAGACTGGTGATACGGGTATTTTGTCCTAAGCCAAACTGACTGATCCAGGTAAGCGCATTTCTGTTGTATTCGTTGTTCTCACGATATCCTTCACGTTGTGCGTGACTGAACACCAGGGTGCTTGCAAAATCTTCCCGCACCCAATCGAGGGTAGACACATTGCGTAGCAACCCAAAAGCACCCAGCTGTGTGGTATTAGTAAATCCTGTACTCCTGGCCTTAGGATCAAGGGCATTCAGCACGATGGTTCCGCCCAGTCCTGCTCCATATACACTGGGAGCGGGTCCTTTGATGATTTCCATGCTTTGTATTACGCCCGGGTCAATGTCTTCTATAAAGGTAATGCCCGAGGTATTGGTAAGGGGTATGTTGTTGAAGTATCCCCTTATTTTTCCTGTAGCATAGGGTACCCTTGCACCGGTTCCCCTGATAATGACCCGGCTGGTATTGGTTGCACCCTGCTGAGCAAAAACCCCTGGAGTATACTGCATAGCTGGCAGGATATTTATAACCGGATTTTCACGATCGAGCAACACAGCCCCAACAGCGCTGATAGCCCCCGGCACCTGTACAAGGTCCTGTCTTCGGTTAAAGGCCTGCACCACCACCTCATCAAGCTCTACGGCAATAGAATCAATCGCAGAATCTATACTAAGGGGTCGAAGATAAAGTGTATCGCCAGAAAAATTATTTTGCCCCCGGGCAGAAAACCCTGGTGATAATGTCCATAAGACAATACAAATTAATGCAATGGTTTTTGTTGTATACATTGCCCATAATAACAAGCAAAGATATAAAGGTGTTCAGTTGAAGCACCTATAAAAACGCATGGATTATAATTTAAGGACTTGCCAAGTGATATTTTAATGAAACACCTGCCATGCCAATATAAAGATCCATGCTGGTAACATTTCCCAGTGGGGCCTTTATAAAAGGTTCAATCAGCAAGCTATGCTTGTCTCTGTATAACATATAACCTATTGACAGATTAAGAAGTCGCCCCAGATCCAGTCGGCTGAATGCATCGTATTCATTGGTGTAAGTAATTGTAGACTGACCGGTATCGGTATAATATTCACCTAATGTATTCTGCCTTGAATACTGTGCCGTCACCTCAGAGCTTTGACTAATATTTTGCTGCAGGTAAAGCAGAGATGAAAATCCAGCCGTCAGATACAATTTTCCACGATAAATATTGCTCAGGGTGAAGCGAAAGTTCAGCGGAATATCAATAGCCATGTATTCAACATCAGCATAGCTACGTCGGCTGATTACATTAAAATCTCCCGACAGTCCCGGCTCAGGTGCATAGGCATAGTCGCTCTCTGATTTTGAGGAAGAATATGGGTCGTCAAGGCTAAACTGATTGTACACCAATAAGCCTCCCCCACCGATACTGATTTTCTCGCTAAGGGGAAGGTAGCCCGTTACTCCGGCAGAATACCCCATCCCCCCGGCCACTTCAAGAGGAGAATACGTTTTCATGGAGCCAGCTGAAAATTCAATCCCTGAATAACCTTCTTTTTTAGTATTGTATTCTTTCATCAGGGCCAAATTTTCCCGGATGATTTGACTGTCATCTGCTTCAGTCATAGTCAATGGAGGTTCAACCGATTCCGGTTCAACAATATCCTCTGCCGCAGCCAGATTTTGTAGGGTATCCACACTGGCTTCAATTTCAACAAGAGCAGGTTGCAGAGAAGAAGATTCTTCCTCAAGATCCATCTTCGAAATCAATTCCTGATGTGGGTAAACAGGTGCTTTTTGTTCTCTCACAGGATAAGCGGGAGATTGAGCAACTTCTTCTAAAAGCGGCGCATCAGAATCAGCTATTATTTTCTGTTCAGCTATTACCTCTGCAGTGGGTTGTCTGTGGATAACGGTATCTTTAGACACCGGATGCTCCATAACTAGCGGGGCCCTCTCCTCCTGCCTAATCCCATTTGATTTAAAAGCCTGCCATATAGAAATGGATGCCAACAATAGCAATACAGCTGCTGCCGGTATTTTTACATAGAAGGGAATTAAAGGCAGAATCCGGATTTTCTTTCTTTTAGTCAACCGGTTTTTCATGTCCTGCCATGCCTGCTCGTCAACAGGTTCATCCCAGGCATCAAATACCTCCCTCACATTGTCAGCAAATTTATCGTCAAATGGCTTCATGGTAGGGTTTATTTTGGGTGTGATGGTATAAATGTCTTAGCATGGTTTTAGCCCTGCTTAGATGTGAACGTGAGGTTCCCGGCGCAATATCAAGCATCCCTGCAATCTCATCGTGCGAATACCCTTCTACCTCAAACAGATTAAAAATAACCTGATACAAATGGGGTAATGAGGCCAGTAATTTCAAGATCTCATCAGCCTGCATTTTATTAAACACGTCAGCTTTGCCGGCTACCTCAATTTGTGAAACGTCATATTCGGCAAGAATAGAGAATTTTTTATTTTCGCGATAACGGTCAAGAGAGGAGTTTACCAGTATTCGCCGAAACCAACTTTTAAAGGGTTTTTCCTGGTCTAATTTCTTTATGTTGTCGAAGACCTTCATAAAACTGTCGTTAAGTACCTCGATAGCGTCGTCTCTGTTGGGATTATAACGAATACACACCGATATAGCAAAGGCATAAAACCTTCGGTAAAGCAACTCCTGAAAAAGGAGCTTACCCTGGCTACATCCCTCAATGATCTGTTTGTCGGTGTATTCGCTTTTGCTCAATGGTTAAGTGTTTTTTTGATTGTTTTTCCTGTGCGTTACACTTTGCCAAAGGTACAATCAAAAACCTTTAGTGTAGGTCACTGATTACTTTCCAATGGTGATATGACTTAACAATTCTATATTCGTTGGATCAGAATAATCATACTGAAACAAACCATCCTGTCCTATCATTAACAAGATATCACCCAGGGGAATTACATCATAGGTATCAATACCTGGAAAGTGAGCAATCATATTAGACTGTATAGCCAGGGGATTGGTAGCATCATATACCTTTAACCCATCGGCTCCATCGCAAATAAATAAAGTCCCATCATCGATTCCCAACCCATAAGGATTAAAAAGAGGATAAGACTTCAATAGTTTGGGACTGGTAATATCGGAGATATCAATTACATCCAGTTGATTGGTAATGTTGTTACAGGCATTGCCTGAACGTAGTGTCACATAAGCTATATCACTTTCTACTACCACAGGATCACAGGCGTTAATATGATTAATCTCAGAAACAAATTCCGGATGAGAAGGATTCTCCAGGCTGTATATTACCATTCCGGTTGTAGTGCCCACAAACAGGTTGCCATTGTACTTAAACAGGGTCTCCATTTCGCGCCAGGTATTGATGCTGTCGATGGTAAGCATGTTTGCAGGAGAAGATACATCGATGGTTTTTAATACCCAAGGCTGAGCGATGGAATGAAGATATTGGTTGTTGAGCATAAAGCGGGCCATTGACCCGGCAACTCCGGCACCCCCTGATTCAGCATTTGCCGCTAAATCCATTGTAAAATTTCTCTCCCAAAACCAGCCTCCACTGCTGTATTCTGTAGTGACACTTGTTTTTTTCCAACCCACAACAACCCCTTTGGCAGGATTCATTTGATCCCAGGCATAGGGCAGATTTTCATCAATAGATACGGGCAGTACATTAGGAAAAGCATTTTCTATCCTGCCTACCTCTATTGGCTGGGTGATATTGGTGATATCTATAGCCAACAGATCTATATAACTGTCAGCAAATAAAATATTACCCCGTATGGCCATATCCACATTTCCCAATATTTCGTAGAAACCAACCTTTTGGGGTGAGGCCGGATAGGTATTATCAAGAATATGGATACCTTCATTTACCTCGTTAATAAAGATGTAGTTATCTTTAAAATAAATTTTTCCCGATTGCTGAATGGATTGGGGTGAAGACATTTTGGGAGCCTGTCTGAATTCATCAAAACCCATGTAAACCGGTGCGAGAGCTTCGTAGGTATATTCATCTGATTTTGTGCAAGAGAAAAATGTTGCAAGTACCAGAGTGAAAAGAACCAGCATAGAAATCTTATTTCTGTTCATGATTGTAAGTTTTATGGTTTATATTCTCCCATACGAAACAGATGATAGAATTGCTGCAAAGAAAACATACTTTTTTAAAAAATCCTTTAAAATGTCCAAACAATAGTTGTTAGAGGCTGTTTCACATGACTATGGGTTCTCAAGACTGTTAGGGTACTACAAAGATTCTTTATTCTATATTTCAAAAGCAAACCATTAGAAATGATTAAAATTTTTGATACCTCAATAAACAAGCTACAGATACATTTATCTGTGCTCCTCCTAAGGGTGGTTTCAGGGGCTCTCATGCTCACACATGGAATTCCAAAACTACTAAAATTAGCCAACGGTGGAGAAGTGATTTTTGCCGATCCATTAGGATTAGGCTCTACAGCATCCTTAATAATGGCCATGCTGGTAGAAGTACTGGCTTCTCTGCTCATTATACTTGGGTTTGCCACCCGGTTTGCTGCTTTTGCCCTTGCCTTTACTATGGCTGTGGCAGCATTTATAGTGCACGCAGGTGATCCCTTAGCACGCAAGGAATTGGGATTGATTTACCTGCTAATTTTTATTGTACTAATGATAACGGGTAGTGGAAGATATTCTGTCGACAATTACTTTTTCAGCAAAAAGAATGCTTAATCACAGCAACTTATCTAATGGTATGAATTCAGTTAAATGCAGCCTAGCATTTAAACATTCGTTTTGTTAAAATAGCGGTAATACGTCAGTTATAACAATTTTTATTGTTACTTTGTCGGGTTATACAGAGTATCAGCATACTAATTAAAAAAAATTATGATAAAAGAAAAACTTGTTGATCTTATTCGCGCAAGCATTCAGAAAAACTGGGATAAACCTTCTATGAGCAATTATGGGGGTGAGTCGATCCTATTTTCCGAGATGGGCCAAAAAATCACCGAATTGCACCTGATCTTCGAAATCTGTAATATAAAACCCGGAGACAAAGTTGCCCTGATAGGAAAGAACTCCATCAACTGGACGGCAGTATATTTGGCCACTGTTACCTATGGTGCCATCACCGTGCCCATCCTACCCGATTTTAAGCCCAATGATATTCATCATATTGTCAATCATTCTGACTCAGTAGTGATATTCGTGGCAGACAATATATTTGAGAACATGAATACCGAGTTTATCAAGGATACAAAATTTGCCTTTTCACTCTCGGATTTCAGCCCGCTCTATGTTGAAAATAAAAAGAAATACAGCAATATTCCAGCAGATGTTTCTAAGCTTTTCACCAAAAAGTATCCCTCAGGTCTCACGGTCAAAACATTTCATATTCCGGATATCGGAAATGATAAACTTGCCGTTTTCAGTTACACTTCGGGCACCACAGGCTTTACCAAAGGTGTTATGCTAACGCACAACAGCCTTGCGGCCAATATGGTTTATGCCAACAACAATATGCCCCTGGTATCGGGTGACAAGGTCGTTTCTTTTCTACCCCTGGCTCATGCTTATGGCTGTGCTTTTGAGTTTTTATGGCCCTTCACCATTGGATGTCATATTACTTTTCTGACTAAAACACCTTCGCCACAAATCATATTAAAGGCTTTCAAGGAAGTCAGACCACGGCTTATTCTGGCGGTGCCTCTCATCATGGAAAAGATTTACAAGAAACAAATCCTTCCGGCTCTTAAAAAGCCCACCGTAAAAATGATGCTAAAAATGCCTCTTCTGAGTAAAGTGATAGAAGCTAAAATACGAAAGAAACTGGTGGATTCATTTGGGGGTAACTTTCATGAAATTGTTATCGGTGGTGCTCCCCTGAGCAGTGAGGTAGAAGATCTTCTACGTAGGATTAAATTTCCATTTTCTATAGGCTATGGAATGACAGAGTGCGGGCCATTAATCAGTTATGCCAATTGGGATAAAACCCGGCTACGCTCGGCGGGCAAGATAGTAGATTCACTGGAGATAAAGATTGATTCTTCGGACCCCATTAATGAGGCAGGAGAAATACTCCTTAAAGGTGAAAACATTATGAAGGGTTATTATAAAAATCCTGAAGCAACTGCCGCTACTCTAGAGCCCGATGGATGGATGCACACCGGAGACCTGGGCTTAATCGACAAGGATAATTTTGTGTATATCAAGGGCCGAAGCAAGAGTATGATTCTGGGTGCCTCAGGACAGAACATTTATCCTGAAGAGATTGAAGCCAAGTACAACAACATGCCTTTTGTTCAGGAATCACTGGTAGTTGAAAAGAACGGCAAATTGGTCATTCTGATTTATCCCGATCATGAAACTGCAGATAAAAAAGGCTTATCGGAACAAGAACTTATGGATATTTTCGAACAACACCGCAAACATCTCAATGCAGAAATGCCAGCCTACATGGGTGTTTCGGGTGTGAGAATCTTTTCCGAAGAATTTGAAAAAACCCCCAAGAAAAGCATTAAGCGGTATCTCTACAATAATGTATAAAAAGAATAGAGCAATAACATATCCTGCAGCATTTATAACTTTTTGCTATACGGCTTAACTTTGGGTACTCACAGCTGACCATTACCCTATGGGACATTTTATAAAAACGCAAAAAACATATTACTTTGTAGAAAAATAATGTATGCCCTATGTTTAGTTCTAAAGGCAAATTCGACCATCTCCTTTTCCTATTAATAGATGCATCTGCAGGAAATTTCCAACAATACCAGATTACCTTTTGGTCTCAGCTGGTTTTGGGCTTTCTTTATTCTTTTGGTTATTTTGATTCTATTATTGCCGGATTTATTCTTGGCTTTCTCATGCCATCCCTTTGGATTATTCTCACCTATAGGTTTGTTTTCATCAAGGCAAAAGAAAACATTGCCCTTCCTTTGCCCAAATGGATGCAGAAAAATCCCGGTAACAGCTTAGTCATTTGGGTAGATATATTTTTTCTGGCATTGATATGGTCCATGATTCTTACAGGTTTATATACCGCAATATGGATTAAAGCACTGTTTACCATTGTATTTCCTATTTTGACTCTTTCGATGCTTCGCAATCTGGTAATCTTTCCAGCTTTGGAAGATGAGGAGGATAAGCAGGAAAATACAGAAAAATAGCATGTATATTTCATAAAATTTAGCGACTTTTGAAAGATATTTCCGCCCCTGACTCAAAGGGGCTGTATTATTCATCAAAACACGCAAAACCATGGAAATCGAGAAAATTTTTGACCGCTTCTGGACCCCCTATTCCACTCAAAACCCCAATGCAAAAAGAATATTCGATCTGTTCACTGCCCAGGGAGAACAAGTTGTTCATGACCACATTGCGCTGCGCACCTTTAACCACCCCCGTATGAATCTTGATGTTATCGCCAGGGTTTTTACCGACAATGGGTATGAAGAGAGGGGAACCTATGAGTTTAAGGCTAAAAAAGTTTTTGGAAAACATTTTGAACATAAAACCAATCCCAATGCCCCCAAAGCCTTTATCAGCGAATTGCTGTTGGAACAATGCAGCGAGTACATACAATCTACCATCAAAAACTACATCAACAATATAGACGAGAAGGTATATAATGATCCCGACCTGGTGTATCAGGGTAGTATCTGGGGAGAAATACCCTATCAGACCTATACCCGACTTCGCGATGAATCTGAGTATGCTGCCTGGCTGCTGGTATATGGCTTTAGAGCTAATCATTTCGCTATTAAAGTGAACGAGCTTAAGAATTTCAACTCTCTGCAGGAAATTAACTCTTTTGTAAAATCTCATGGTTATCTGATGAACACTGCGGCAGGAGAAATTTACGGTACACCCGAAGAGTTGCTTGAACAATCGGCCACAAAAGCAGAAATTAAACCTTTCGATTTCAAAGATGGGACCTTCGAGATTCCTGCCTGCTTCTATGAGTTTACCTTAAGATACAACGATGAAAATGGTAAGCAATACAGCGGATTTATAGCAGCAAATGCTGATAAGATATTTGAAAGCACCAATTTCTACACTAAGAACATGGATATGATGTAACGACATATTGCATTTAAAGCAGCTGTCGATAGCATACATAACATCACATGCCACCACGCGTTTTACCATAACACTATGAATGAAGCCAATAGCAACATTGCCCTGGAGAACCTTCGCAAAGATCTTGAAGGAGACCTGTACACGGATTTAAAAACTCGTTTACTATATGCCACAGATGCATCGGTATACAAAGAGATACCAATTGCAGTAGCCCGCCCGCGCAACGAGCAGGACGTGCGTAAGCTGGTGCTGTTTGCCAGGGAGAATAATACGCCTTTGGTACCTCGTGCAGCAGGCACTTCTTTGGCAGGGCAGGTCGTCGGCTTTGGACTGGTGGTAGATTTCTCAAAATATATGACCCGTATTCTGGAGTTGAATGTACAGGAAAAATGGGTTAAAGTGCAGCCGGGGGTTATACTGGATGAACTCAATGCCTATTTAACCCCACATGGATTATTCTTTGGACCCGAAACTTCCACTTCCAACCGATGTATGATTGGGGGCATGGTGGCCAACAATTCTTGTGGAGCCCATTCATTAATTTACGGAAGTACACGCGATCATACCCTTGAACTCAAAGCCATTCTCAGTGATGGCAGTGAAGTCGTATTTGGGCCCCTCAGCCGTGAGGAATTTAGGGCTAAATGTGTAGGTAATTCTTTGGAAGCAAATATTTACCAGCAAATTTTCAATGTATTATCCGATAAATCCTTACAGCAAGAAATTGCACTTCAATACCCCGAGCCCGAAATACACCGGCGCAATAC
>JBEPXC010000129.1:0-10153 GCA_041642035.1 Sphingobacteriia bacterium | reverse complement strand
CCCTGGACCTTAGTAGATTGTCATTCCCTAGCGAAGCAAGGAATCTGTTTGCTTTCAAACCGAACAGGCTTAGTATAAAATCAAAATCCCGGGTACACCTGGGCGCCCGGGATTTTGATATAAGCCTGGATTTCTAACGTGACACCACAAACGAGATGTTTTCACTTGATGATCCTGATATGAACCTGGCAATATAATTGCCGCTCTGCAGGTTTTCCAGAGAAAACAACACCTGATTGCATGAGTCAACAACATCAACCGATTGCATCAGTATGCCAGCGGCAGTATAAATGTCAATTCTGCTGTTGCCAGCCAGTTCTCCCTCTTTGCACCATTCGAAGGTAATATAGTCCTTGCCGGGGTTGGGGAACACCCTGAATTGAAACTCTTCATCAGGTAGCGCATTGAATATAACCTCAGGGAGTGATTCAGGGGTGGTTTTTGCAGCCATTTCTTCTTCGGGGTAATAAATGGGCTCCCTGTATTCTATGGCATTGTTCTGCAACAGAATAGCCAGTGCCTTTCCCGAAGTACGATGTCCTGTATTGATGTAGGTTTCAAGCTCTGTCAATGCTTCTGCAGGGAGATTGGAAAATCCGGGATGTTCCTCATTATCCCATTTTTGAAGTAAGGCATAAAAGGAAATATACTTCTGATGGTTATCCCACTCGTTTTTATCTTCCAATGCAAAGCTGGTTTCAATGGATTCCATAATACGATTACCTCCGGCATAATCTGCTTCTGAATAAAGTAGTTCGGCCAGCAGGTATTGGTACCTGATGTCATCAACCTGAGATAATAAATCCTTAAGAGAATCAAGTGCGGGATTACGATCAGTAGGATTATGAGAAGCATTTTGCATAGCGCCACGTATGATATGGTTAAGGGCCATGTCGTGTTTCTCATGATAATACATCAATTGCTGCTCCAGCAATTCTTTATCGCCAAAAGTGTTTGTCCCTTTTTTTATCTGTGCCAGCATAAAACCAGGTAATTTACCTCGCCTGTTGTTAAGAATTTGATTTACTTTTTCCGATTTGGCCGACTGGGGATTGGCAACCAATACATCACGGATCATGGCATGAGTAAAACCTTCCTCGCGCGACGAAAGGGCCACCAACACTTCTTCCGACAGCCATGGTGATGTTTTCATCAGATGCTGATAGGTTTGATAAGCATCTGCTTCACCGGTCATTTCAACTTGTTGCAGCATCAGTTGGGTGTTACCGGCATCGGTCATTTCCATCAGCTGAATTTCGGTATCTTCTCGTCCCGAGAGTCCATCTTCCATTTCGGCAAGTAGTATCTCGGGGGAGCGCGATAACTTTTTTACTGGACAAGAGATTTCGTACTGATAATTATAATTCTTTTGATATGTGGTAATATTAAGTGAATAACGGTAGGGCAGAAGGTTGGCATGTGATGAAGTATTATGATGATAGTACCCAAAAGGTTCGGCACTATTGGAGTACCATTTATAAGGCGTGAAAATATTTCCGGCCAGACTGGTATTGCTTACAGAAGTGTAAGTGGCTCCTTGCTGTGACTTGATCCCTTGTTTGATGATTGGATTAAGAAGGGGATCTTTCACAACAGAAATGTCTGTTTGAAGAGTATTATAAAAACGGTTACATCGAATCTGTAAACCGGCAAAATCGTAGTAGTCCCTATTCTGCCCAATAGCCTTTATGCCAATATGAAATCCAGTTAAATCATTTCGATATATTTCCTGCGTTATGGTGCCGGTATTTCTTACTATTATCCCATAGCTATTACATTTGCAATAGCCCGTAGACCCTGTACTGGTAAGTACGTTGCCGGTAACCTGGAAGTTTTGTGAGTTTTCCAGGTACAATCCATAGGTTTCAATGGGGTTCCCACCGCTGTACATATATCCAGGCTTTACAAAAAAACTATTATTCATAATGTGCGAGTTATCCATACCGCTGAAATAGATACCATTATAAGACGAAAAGTCAGAATCATAAACTTTAAGGATACGATTTGAAACAGTAGCTGTGGCATATATTCCATACTTCAAACCTATGAATTCACAACCGTAAGATACTTCAAATGAAGCATCAATGGTGTATATCCCATCTCTTGATGTGCGGTAGCTGTAGTAATCGATATTGGGTCGGATATCCTGAAAAGTACAGTTGGTAAATTTTACGCCCTGCACATTCCAGATACTCACATTGGATGTGTACTGATTGTGCAGCGATTGGCTGTTGGTTTCGAAGGTACAGTTTTGAAAGAAAGAGGCACTGGGATACGGGTAAGAATTGAACTCCACATCGCGCCAGTTGTTGCGAAAGGTAGCATCGGTGGCCTGTATAATCCCACCGTTGCCCCACCAGTTGTCTGCAACCCTTCTCATATGCACAGCATTTTGGGCATTTTCTATCACCGCTCCGTTTTGCAGGATGAGAACACCCTGATCGGAGAAGGATTGGGTTTTGGTTCGGTCGCCCTCAACGTAGATGCCAGACCATGTCTCGTCGCATGAATTGGAAAGAGTACTTGAACTTACTGTTAATTTACCACCAGGTTTTATAACAGCTTTACTTAAGTCTTGTCCAAATCGAATAGTTGAATTTGATATAGTAAGATGTGCACCGGCGTTTATAGTAAGGTTGTTTACATGGTAAGACTTGCTGCTCCAGGTTACATTGCCTGAAATGCTTGTTGTTGGTGGCACCACCTGATTGGGATGGATATAACCTGATGGAATAATAAAACCATTATTGAGATAAATATCCGACATGCCTCTATCAGTGGCAATAATTGCACCGGGTGAAATACATAATACGCCTCCGCTATTAACAACCAACCTTCCATATCCTTTTATGATCAGTTTGGCACATGGATCAATCTTCAAGGTATCTCCGGCGTTTATTACCAGGTTGGCATTATTGCCTATCTCAAAGCTGCTGCCTGTTTTTAATAAGAGTGTTGATTTGTTTTTCAGACTGACAGTTGAATAGTCCTCTATGCGAAACATAGATCCTTCATCACATCTAAATACAGTGGGTTTAACAAATAGATTGGATATAGGGTCCCGGCTGATTTGGTTGGGGGTCAGGCTTTGATCAAGGGTAATAGTTTTGCCAGCCTTGAGTATGACCTGTTCTTTTAATACAATATTGCCTGCCCAGCGTACATTTTGAGTTACGTCGTAATCGTCCCAGGAAACATCAACTCTGTGAGTACCATCACCATTATTAGCCATTTGTATTCTCAAACCAGACAAATAAACATGCTTGTTGTCGCGCAGTGTATCTCTTTTACTAAAGGTTCCACTTTGCTGGTCAACATAATGGGTGGTTACATTGGTTGGTGTTGGATTGGTACCAATACCCATAAACCCTCTATCGGAAAATCCATCAAATTGATCTCCTAAATTGGGGAGAGATCGTGTAATTAACTGACCATTGGAGTTATAGGTGATGCTCGGCATCTCACCTTCCTTATAGCCTAAAAATAATGTATCGCTCTGGTGTTTTTCAAAAAAAACTGTAGTTTGGTCCTGATAACCTGATAATGGGTTGGGATATTGGCGTTTTATGGTTCGGCTCAAAGTCCAGGTATTCACACAATCAGCATATTCTTTCCCCAATTCAATTAGATCCCAATTTCCATCTGCACTTATTATACGTAAATTATCAGTTTCATTTGTAGGATAAACCACATTTGACAAACTGTCCAGTATATCCTTTCCTACCTGGATATAGGCATAAATACCAGGAGTTCCAACGGGCCTGCAATCAATCCATGATTCACCATTAGGTAATATAGTATAATTTAGGTAATCCAATTTATCGTTTCTTCCAATTTGATGATTTTCCAGCCATAAATATTGATTTGATGCTCCATTGTCTTTGTAGGGTAGTTTTATCCTAATCACATCGCCAAAAGTAACAAAGTCTCTAAGTATAAATGACTGTGGTCCATCTTCCTTACTAATATCAGATGGCATTCCTGTGTTATTTGAAATGTGTCGGGCCTGGATTGGATTACCTGTTGGGTTTATGGCCGGATCCTTATGGGCCCAGTTCATGCGCCACCGTTCGTAACCATTGCAGGAAACCAATCCTGAATTATATGCACCCATCAATCCATAACCACCTTCAAGTCCGAAAAAAGTATTTGTCATTCCCCCTGAATAATGATTTCCACCTGATGTATGGAAAGTATTGCCTCCAAATAGATTATGAGAAAACTCATGAATAACAATGCCGTTTAAATTTTTTGATATATCAGAGTCTCCTTGGCACTGAACGGTTCCAAGATCATATAAATAAGTTTCATTTCCGATTAATATTTTCTCATTTGATTGTGGGTTTCCATATCCTTGTCCGTTTCGTATTCTACCCCAGCTCATCCTATGATTTTTGATCGTGTCATTGTTGTATACAAAAGTTGTGTCTTTATAAGTCGTATTTCTAATGAGTACCTGCAAAAAATCAATTTTATTATTGGGGATCATTGGTTTTGCCATCCCTGCTGGAGTTCGAGTAAATTTATCATAATCTGTAATTTGGTTATGGCCATAAAGTGTATTTAAGCCTCCAGTGTCATTTATAAGCCGAATAGCCTCATTTATAACTGGTCCTAAATCAAAAGTATGCATTGAGTAGCCAAAATATTTGTCATGTAATTTTGGAATATTAGACTGCTTGATGTTTGCAATTACAAAGTCGCCTAAAAGGATCAGCTTGTCAAATGATGATTCCCTGTAAATCCGGGTCATTGATCCGATACCTGCATCCGGCAGGTACACAGTGTCCATAAACCTTGTGAGATAATCAGGCACATCAGTTGAAATATTTATCCCTTCATTGGTTGCAGCAGGCCAAATGGTATTAGGATTTTTAATTGGATTTCGGTTACTTGTTTGATCATAGATTATATTGATGAATAAATTTAAAATCCTGAACTCTCCTTCTGGAGCAATTGCATTTCCATAATAACTCTTGATAGGTGATTTTAAATCAGTCTCAAGTGAATCTAGCTGATAATAGTGAAAAATACCATCATCTGGAGGAACTATTACTTGAGAATAGGTAGCAAAAGAAATAATTAGCAGTAAATATGTTGTTATATATAATTTCATAACTTTATAATTTTCATGATGTATTGTAAATCTTTATTTGTTAATACCAGCAAGTATATCCCTTTGTCCAGGAATGACAGATCAAGAGAACTATCTGAATTCCGAATTTCATGATAGACTGTCCTTCCATCCAAAGCTTTTACAAATACTTCAGGTTTTTCACCATATACCGATTTATCAAATGATATAGATAAAATCTTATCGAAAGGGTTAGGGTAGATTAAAGGACTACTTGAATTCTCCAATGTTTCTACTTCATCAATTACAAAACTGATATTGCAGGAATCGAAATCATTATTGATATAAAGAAGAGAGTCATTTTCATAATAGCACAATAACCATGCTGCTGTCGTGTTCTTTATGTCGTGCCAATTAATTCTTAGTATCCCCCCTTTTATACTCCCAATGCCTTCAATCCAATAAGAGTAAAAGCCATCTTCGAATTCAATCCTTTTTCTATAGGTACCATCCAGCAGTTGAATGGAGTCAACTTTAGTAACTTTTACGTATTCAAAAAAATCTCCTTCAACCAGACTGAAATCATATAAAAGCATTTCATCGTTATTCTCATCAATATAATACACCTTTTGGGTAATTGTATCTTCAGTAAGAAAACCCACTTCTTTTATATCCTGGCTGTGCCTTTCTTCTTTAAGTATGAATTTTGTATTATCTGTTTTGCTAATTTCAAGGTAATAGGGATAGGTAAATCCCTCCCATGTCCAATCATGATGTATATTCCATACTTTGTTGGTATCCAGTAAAGGCACATATTTCTGCCCCCTCACCAGCATAGCTGCCATAAAAATTACAATCAATAATATTTTTTTCATAAATGCTTTTTTTTGGTTTTTTTGTAAATCTTATAAGGTAAGTTAAATTTCAATGCCTTGCCAATGCAATGCATAAGAATACAAGGCTTGTGTGAGAATACTTTTAAAGCAGGTAGTGTGCGGTTGTCTTCAGTTCTTTATCTCCCCAAAATGTTTTTCTTTGCTTTTCTTTTTGAACCGGATTGCTGATCTTCATTGCGTTACACCTTCCCCATAGGCAGTATGCTTTTCATTACACTAGTATGAATGGGTCAAATATAAAATAATAAATTAAAATGGCAACATTTTATATGTTAAATGTTATTTCTGGCAATAAGTGTCTATAAATGAGATCCCTTGCTTCGTTGGGGGATGACAGGCTCATAATGTTGTGTAGAGGGATAGAGAGTAAGAATGGCGGGCGGAGCCTGCCATTCTTACTCTCTATCCCTTCTCTGGCCCTTAATAGATTCTCATTCCGCAGCGAAGCAAGGAATCTGTTTGTAATATAGCTAAAGGGGGATGTTTGGAAACGCGCCGGATTGCTAGGATTATTGTTTCAATATCATCGAGTCCCGATTCTTATCCGTTGCTATATTACAGGTGCGTCTTGCTTCGCTGCGGAATGACGGGCTCATGCTGTAAATAATTGTATCCCATGTAATTGCCGGTAGAGCCGCAGGGGGCTTTGGGGAGAATGCCTTTACTCACATTGCTTTTTTTTCAATGCGCCATAAACCTGGTGGAGACATGTATATCGGCTTGACTTAAATTTTCTGGAGACACGCTGATATGCGCGTCTCTACAATTGATGCATGGTATGAGGGAGACGCGCAGATATGCGCGTCTATACTGCTATTATTGGGATATACCTGAATAATAAAAGAAATTTGGAACAACCCGTAAAGATGTGCTTTCCGGCACGTCTCTATTATTGCTTTCAAGGATAGTAGAGACGCGCATATCGGCGCGTCTCATTAAAAAATAGCTGGATAGAATTGTACAGACGCGCCTGCCCGGCGCGTCTCTATTAGATTAATGCCATTCCGTTCTGTCTATTGTATTGCAGATGGACCAAGAGGAATTAAAGTACGAAATTCATTTTTTTATTGCACCCACTCCGGGGTGCCTGCTCGCTCTAAGTGCTATGCATTTTCTATCGCTATATGCCCCCGCTGGGGGCTTTGGGAGGTGTTCAGCGAGATCCCTTGCTTCGCTGCGGGATGACAGGCCATCCTCGTTATATTGAAAGAGAGAGTGTAAATATGGCGGGCTCCGCCCGCCATATTTACACTCTCTCTACCTGGACCTTAATAGATTGTCATTCCGCAGCGTAGCAAGGAATCTGTTTGTTTTCTTCAGAAGTATCCCTGGTCGATGGTATTGCAGGTGCGTAAGCAATGATATTTCGGCAGAAAATATTGCACCCGCTCCGGGGTGCCTGCTTTATATAGCTGCAAAGCTTTTTCTATCGCTATATGCCCCGCCGGGGGCTTTTGGACTGCAATCAGCATTTCGGGAATGGCATCACCTCAGAGAGGTGAAATAGTGAGTGTAATAAATGTCAACAACCCACTGTCCACCCCCGGAGTGGGTGGCATAGCAATTATTCTCAAAAGAGGAATTCGTCCTCTTGATTAAACCGGCCGGGGATTAGATTCCATAGGCACAGTTTCCACTTCATTATCCTTGTCAAAATAAATCAGGGAAGCACGTTTCTTGCCATCCATGAGGATTTCGAGGGGTTTGTCGAAGCGTACATGTCTGAAATAATTGGTGGTGCTGATCAGCTGGGTGTTTTTTAGTTGGTCCCAGTTGATGTAGTCGATCAGGTCGTTGTGCTTAACGGAGAAATAGCCTACATTCATAGAGATGACATTATGGAAGAAGTGTGAGCCCAGCGATGCATCCAGGGGGAAATCATCCATGCTTACTTCAACAATGATTTTTGCATTGGAGATGTTTGACCATGCCACCGGGATACCTATAAACCGGTCGCGGGTGCCCCATCTGCCGGGTCCGATAAGGATATACTTACGGTTTTGTTCTACCATTTGCCTGTTGAGCATTTCTATTTCATCGCGCATCTTTTCGGTCTTGAGCTTATCGAATTTACGCATGTCTACATAAATCACATCCTCAATGTCGTTGATGATGCCATTTCCCATTCCATTTTCAGAATAGAGCAGCAGGCGCTCATTGTCGATGTTTTCCAGGCTGATGTCGTTGGTGATGATGTTTTTGATGAGGGGTTTAATCTGCAACAGATGAAAGGAGGCCTTTCCCTGGGTATCTTTGGTGAGGTCGATGGCGAATTCTATTTCTATGGGCGAGCCCATGGCCTCCGAGACGATGTCGAGAATTACCTCAATGGTTTTGGCCATAGGGATGTAATCGTATTTGAGGATGTTGGCGAAATTCACCACCCTGGGCCCGGGTTGGGTAATTCCCGGCACGGTTCTTTCGCTGGAGAAATCATATACCGAGGCGCAATGCTTAAGGGTGCCATGCTCTTCCGCTTTTGATATTTCCAGCTTGCACAGTCCGGCGTCTTCACCATCGAGCAGGTTGATGTTTTTGTTGGCCATGTTGATGGCATAGAAATGCAGCTGTGAATTTTTAAATAAATCTTTAGGGGTGTAGATCTCCAGTTGAGGGTGTGCCGGGGAGAAGCGGTAGGTTTTTTCGCCTTCTACCACGTATTTGCCCAGTCCTACGGCTGTCACGGCAAACCCTTCGTCGGGCTTCATATAGGAGAAGGGGTAGAAGTTGTATGACTGTGCCACACCGCTTATGTGTGGGTAAAAATAATTGTCGTATGGATTTCCCACCACTTCCTGAATGATGACAGCCATCTTTTCTTCTTCAATTTTGTAGTTTACCGCCCTGAAATAGGCCTGGGCGGTAGGGGAAAAGATAGAAGCGAAGACCAGCTTAATGGCATCCATGGTTTGTTCAAGGCGAACCATAAGGTCGGGGTGATTATTGGGCAGCAGAAAGGTGTCGAAGATGCCTGCGAAAGGCTGCATGAGAGAGTCTTCGAAGAGACTTGAAGACCTTATGGCCAGGGGTGTTTTGATTACCGAAAGATAAATTTTCAGTCGGCGTATCAGCGTGGAGGAGAGTTCGCCCTCTACAAAAAGCTTTTGAATGATTTTGTAATCGTTTTCTTTGTAGATTCTATCCAGGAGTTTGTTGCGGCGTATAAACTGTTCAAACTCTTCTGTACCAATGATAGAAGTTTTTGGGGTGCGGATGTTGATCTCGGGAACGATTTGGTTAAAGGAGAAGTTGTTGATAAGCATATTGATGAATGCCAGCCCCCGCCCTTTGCCACCCAGAGAACCCGGTGCCAGGCTAACCACATTGGTTTCGTCGAGCAGCACGGATTCTTCAAAATGAATGACTTTGCCATTCTGGCTGTCGCGGATACATTTTTCGATGATATTGATCATGTAATCCCTGACGCTACCCGGACTTTTGAAATCTTCTACCTTGAGAGGTTTGATTTTCTTTGCAATTTGTATTTCCCCCCGAGCCATAAGCCAATGTGAGAAATGGTTTTTACGCGCATGATAGATGAGCGATTTCTCGGGAATAGATCTCAGGTGTGACTGGAATTCCTTCATCGAGCGTGCTATAGCTATTTCTTTTCGCCCATCATCGTCACGATAAACAAAGTTGCCAAAGCCCAGGTAGTAGTTGATGAAACTTTGCAGGTCGGTTTTTAGGGTTTCGGAGTTTTTATTGATGAAGGTAGCCTTGAGGTGATAGGCATTCTGGGCGTTTTCGATATCCGAAGATTGCAGTACAACGGGCAGGTCGGGCATCTGGTCTCTTACATAACCCACCAGGCTTAAGCCGGCATATCGGTCGAGGACACCGTTTTTTTCGAACTTCACATCCGAGATCAGGCACAAAAGGTTATCGCGGTATTGGTCAAAAAGGGTAAGGGCTTCTTTGTAATTGGAGGCCAGGATGATTTTGGGCCTTACCCTCATCTTGAGCAGCTTATGGGTTTCGTCGGAATGGACTTCTTCTATGAGCTGGCGGGTTTGCTCTATCACGATGGAGTAAAGGATTGGCAAATACCTTGAATAGTATTTTGCTGAATCTTCTACCAGGAGGATTACCTGCACCATGCCGATGGAAATATCGTTTTCCACATTCATACGGTCTTCAATAAACTTCACCATGGCCAGGAAAACATTGGAATCGCCATTCC
>JBEPXC010000128.1:0-10183 GCA_041642035.1 Sphingobacteriia bacterium | reverse complement strand
CCCGACATAACATGCTTAATAACCCCATCTTTACCGGCAGCATCCATGGCCTGAAGTATAATCAATACGCCATGTTTACCCTGGGCATACAACATGCTTTGCAATTCCCTGAGCCGGTCAATCTGCACCTGAAACTCCTCCTGGGTATCTTTTTTAGACGTATAATGTTCGGAAAAATCTGTTTCGAATGCCTTTATGTTTCCTTTAAGATGAAACAGATAATCTTTTGTTGGGATCATAGATTTGTTTTAATATTAAACCTTCAGTGCCGGGGAAAGAAAAGTATAACTCCCTCCCCTGGGCAGAGGGTAAAGATACAATTATCATTAATAATGCCCTAATGGTTTAATCGTCCCATTCGATGATGAATTTTCCTTCTTCCCTTTTTTCAATTTCTTTTTGTTCAATTTCTCTTGCACTACCCACCGGACTGCTTCCATCGGGTAAGGTATCGTTACGCCCCAGGCCAAATTCAGCACGAAAAACCTGCCGTAGGGTTTGCCCCTCTTTTTTAAAGTCTTCCGTAAGCTTTTCTCTAACCCCACGGGTGTCATATCTGAAAACAGGCTCGTCTATGGTGCCTATGACCCGAAGAAACAGGGTGGTTTGACCCAGTCCATCATCTATGATATCGCCATATTGCTCCTGAGGATTTCTGTTTTGCCTGTTTTTGCGTGCCAACAAATCAGATAACAATACCTGTAGACGATAATCAATAGCATTCTCAAACGTATGCTCTCCCGAGAGTTCTATATTTATGGCGTTGGATTCAATGGTCATATCAGGGATAATAAGCTTTTGGTTTTTGATCCTGATTTGATTTTCCAGGGTGGAAAATTTCACCTGATTCAGATCACCCACCCTGATGAAACGCGAAAGCGCCAGCATAGGCTTGTAGTTGATCAATTCTCCATTCTCAATTTTCACATCTGCAGTAACATCAAGTGAATTCCAGTCGATATCCAGGAAAGGACTCCACTGAGAGATGAAGCGTGCATCGGCCGTAATAAGTCCCCTCAAGTGCACTGCTTCAATTCCCTGCTGACCGAAATTACCCATTTGATAAAAGAGATCATGCACATCTACCTTGTCGAGGTGTGCTTCGCAGCCTATAAGTAGCAAGTCTTTGTTTTTGCCATTAATATACCCTGAAGCCTTCACATTACCCTTCATGGTAGAAAAGGAAAAGTTGTTGGCATAAAACACCTGTTCTCTCATGCTAAGATTTCCTTTTACCTTTTCACCATAAAACTTTCGGAAAGCAAGTTTACCAATGTCGGCATGAAAACGAAAGTCAATCATCTCAGACAATCGAAGCTTATAGGTGGTATCGCTTTCATTTACGCTATATTGCAAAAGCTCATTAAAATTAAGGTTGTCCGAAACAAGACTGGCACTCACAAACAGACGCTCATCATCAAAAAACAGCCATGGTAGTACATTGCGGAAATATCCCTTCATTGCAAAGTCGCTCGTGGAAGCCTTGCCGTCAAACTGACGAATCACAAGATCATTGTTGTTAAACAGGAAATCTCCATTGATAGAATGATACTTAAGGGGATCATTTGTAAGGCTGAAGGATACATTTTTGCCATTTATACCTCCTGTAACCTGACTGGCCATAAAGTTATAAACCGTAAGTTTTTTATTCTTATCGAGTTTACCTTTAAACTCCATATCAATAAGCAATTCGCCGGTGGCATTGCTCACCTGTTCGATCTGCAGGAAACGCTGCCATTCTTCAGCGTTAATGGTGGAATATATTTTTACATCCAGCGCAGGCTCCAGAAAATTAAAAACAGTGACACGTCCGCTGAGATCACCTTTGTTTACTTTTGCATTGAAATCACTAACGGTAAGGGTTGAAGAAGATAAGTGACGGTAAGAACCGTTGTTGAAGGAGGCCTGAAAGGATATATTGCTGAACCGCAAATCAGCCTTTCGATCATACAATTCTCCCTGGCTGATACCGAAGTCAGCACTCACATAGGGTTTAACCACCTGACCAAAAGTCCCTTTTATGGCGGCATTAAAATACAGTTCTCCTGTGCTTTTGTATCCCTTGAAATAGTTGGCAAACCGTGGAGGCAAATCGGCAATTACATCCCCCAGGTTCAATTGTTTCGCATTAATGAGTATATCGATATAGGTGTCGGACTCTGACAAATCAATGCTTCCCTGGGCGGTAAAAGCATGACTGCCCAGATTGAATACCCCCTCGCGAAAAGTAATCACATTGCCGTTGAGCACATCGGCTTTTAAATTGAATGCCATCTCCTGCTCTCCCAGCAAAAAGGCTTCATCAATTATAATTTCATTTACCATCATATTTCCCCGGATGTCCATCAGGAAATCGTCATGTAAAAAATCTCCCCCCACAATGGCATTTTGCACAGCAAACGAAAGGAAATGTCCCGAAGGGTAGTCAGTATACTTATACTGCATATTGGTCATCACCACCCGCTGAAGCTGAAATTCAAGCTCCTCATCCCCTTGCTGATCCGCTGGTGTGCTTTTCCAAAAAGTGTAGTTGTTGGTAGCATCATCGAAATATTTCATATGCATAAACCCATCAACCACTTCAGCTTGCTCAACCGAATAGTTTTTCCTTAAAAAATCAATGATGCTGAATTGAAAGTAAACTCTTTGGGCACTCAGAAGGGTATCTCTTTGCTCTACTTCCGGAGTTTCGAGCATGGTAACGTTTCGTAGAGAAATGGAGACAAGAGGGAAACTACGGAATACATTAATTGAAATATCTTCAATAAATACTTCGGTTTGCAAACCCTGATTGATCTGTGTGACAAATCGTTGCTTAATGGCATCACGATAAAACCAGGCCAGCAACGAAAGGAAAATTATAACAATCATCACAAACACCAGTCCTGAAATCAGAGCCAGTTTGATAAACTGAAAGACTTTATCTTTATTATCTTTAAAAATTGTAATCATAGAGAATCAACCATCGAGACATAAACAACGCTGAATTCAAATGATAAAGATTCACCCTATTACTTAATCATCATCAGGAAACTCACCTCTTTTTCGGTAAGAAACCTCCAATGGCCTCTGGGCAAATCCTTTTTGGTTAACCCGGCAAAAGTAACCCTGTCGAGCTTAAGTACTTTGTAGTCAAGCGATTCAAAAATCCTTCTCACTACCCTGTTTTGACCCGAATGAATTTCAATGCCTACATTGGTTTTATTACCTTCCCTGCCAGTATAAGCTACCTCATCAGGAACAATTTTTTCACCATCCAGTTCTACCCCCTGCATAATCTGTTCCATATCGGCACGTGTAAGGGCTTTATCGAGCTGAACATGGTAAAGTTTTCTTACCCCATGTGTGGGGTGGGTCAATTTCTTGGTGAGTTCACCATCGTTAGTGAGCAAAAGCAAACCCGTAGTGTTGCGATCGAGTCGCCCAACGGGAAAGAGTCGTTGATTGCCGGCTTTTTTTACCAGATCCATTACGGTCTTTCTCCCCTGAGGGTCGGTTGATGTGGTGATGAAATCTTTGGGTTTATTAAGCAAAACATACACTTTCTTTTCGGCTTTAAGCTTTTCACCTTTATAAAGTACAACGTCGTTGGGCTTCACTTTGGTGCCCAGCTCGGTAATTATTTTCCCGTTAACGCTTACCGAACCCTCAGAGATAAGCATATCGGCTTCACGACGTGAACAAACGCCCGAATTGGCAATGAACTTGTTCAACCGAATCAGTCCACTATCGTCAACAGGTAAGGTCACAGGCTTATTTCCGGCCGGTTTTGCCACGCCGGTTTTGGGGGTAGGTTTACGATAGGTAGTACCTGTATCTTTTTTCTTCTTATAAGGGGAGAAGCTTTTGTTGATTTTCTTCTTGTTCATCTGTCTTATTGTTGATTAAATCCGTAGGATAGATTTCTTGAGGGAAACAACTGCTACTGATTTGATTATTAATGCCTGAATAAAAATGGAGAGGATTGATGGATGCGAAAACTAAAAAATCTTTTTCCCTTTTACAAATGAAAACCACAAAAAAAGGGACATTCCTGTTCAACGTCCCCTTCATTGTATGGCTGATGGAATTAATTTTCCAACTGTCCTAATTTTAAAAATACTTCGTCTGTTTTGGCGATCATTTCCTGCAGGATATCCGTATACCATTTCTTCAATGAAGCACCTTTCAAATCCCCCGAAGGATGGTTGATTTTATAAAGAAGCTCATTGCGCAGGGCTATGGTTTCTTCTATAAGACCATTAATTTTTTCCTTTTCCTCTTCATTATTCTGTTTCAGATACAGATGCAGGAAGCATGTTTCGATGATTTCCTCGGTCAAAAAATTAATGTCTTTCTTTAGATATTTTTTACTAGCCATTTTTATAAATTTAAATTGGGTGCAAAGATAATAATATCAGTCGATATAGCAGGTGAAAATTAGAGAGCCACCACATTTTCAATAGAACTGGCTTTGCGATATACATCAATTATGGTGCTGGCGCTTTCCATCGATTGCTTGGCTGTTATGCTGACGTATTTGCCGGTTTTAGATTCCTTATGATAAATAGTGGCATTTTTGTCAAACAAGGCCTCCACCATAGCCACTTTTTCTATTTGCGCCGGCACGATAAATTTAAACATGTATGGCAAAGGCCAGTTTTTATTTAATTCAAGCTTTTCCTGTAAGGCATTAAAATTATTCATCCTTTTAGCATTTTGAGTAACCAAGGCATCCTTTAAGATCAGGAACCAATATCAATAATCTCGAAATCAAATATCAATACAGCATTTCTTCTTATTCCGCTTCCATAGGGTGGATAGGCTCCATATCCCATGGCGGAGGGAATCATCAATTTACCTTTGCCCCCATTTTTAAAAAGCGGCATGCCTATTTGCCATCCCAGAATAGTTCTCTGAAGTTGGAATAGTGCACCTTCAGAACCATCAAAGACTTTTTCATCGAGATAATAACCCGTATAGCGGATGCGGACATTGCTGGTTAAGGTAGGATGCATACCGGTACCCTCCTTTTCTACGACATAAAATAAACCCGAATCATGCTCCACAGCAACATCTTCAAGTCCCTCGGCAGTGATATATTCCAATATTTTTTTTCTGTCGCTGTCAGCAATGGCATCGGGATCTTCTTTTTCGCATGAAGACATTACCAGGATTACTCCCATCATAATAAGTGCAGCAAAATTTACTTTTCTGAGCATTAGCATAGTGTAGTTTTAATAGGTTGTTCCTTGAAAACAATTATACAATAGAGTCTTTAACGTATGGCAGCTCAATGCTACTGCCTGGGTGTATGATGATTCAGGAGTATTTACTCACCATAATTAAAAACAGGCACAAATGTACTAAAAAGCATGCATATTGAGTGCTACGCCAAAGTATTTTGCTGAAGTAAAACGTAGTAACAAAAGGTTTATTTTAGGCCCTGTAGATATTGACCGGGAGTATATCCGGTGGTCTTTTTAAATACTCGGTTAAAGGTAGCCTTGGAGTTAAATCCTGCATCCCAGGCCATGCCCATGATGGTGATATTATAATTCTCGGGCAAACGGCTGACTCTCTTGAACTCTTCCACACGATAATAATTAACAAAATCAAAAAAGCTCTTGTTAAGCTTGCCGTTTAATACCGAGGAAAGATAATCGGGAGTTACATTTAATTTTGAAGCCAAAGTAGCCAGGTTTAGGTCCGGATTGAGGTATGGTTTTTCCTTTTCCATAAGCTCCAGCAGATACTTAGCAAACAACTGATCCTTATCTCTGGTCGCCGGGGTTTCCTCTGATATTTGTATATCTGATTCCAGATTAATGCTTACAGATCTGGAGCTGAAAACATTGCCCTGTCTGAAACCCCTGTAGCCCAGCACCAGGATAAAAAGTGATGCATAGGCATATCCTACAGATTGCATAACATTATAGGAAAATACCGAAAAAAGATAATCGACAATATACAATAGACTGATGCCAGCATAAAACACAATACAGGTAATCAGTAATATCCTCAACCAACTGAGATCCATAGATGAAATCTCAGAAAAATAATTCTGTATTTTTCTTTTGTATCCGTTGATCAGGTATAAACCCCAGATGAAATATCCTTGCGTAAAAATCGCAATCATGCCAATAATGAAGGGAAAACTGATGTCGTTTTTAAATGACTCACTGCTGTCATTTAATATCTTTTGGGCCGCAGGGAGGCTGTAATTATTTACGATTAAAATCAACAATACCAACAGAAATGGAACGAAATGCAACAGGTATTTGGCTTTAAAGCGAAAACACTGAGCGGTTAATGATTTGATATAAAACCACAAAGCAGGCCCGTGCAACAAAATTAAAGGTGCTGAGGTATTGATAAGAAAGGGGTAAGGATAATCATAGGTTCTGTTGTATATCTCCATGTAGCCTAAGAAAAGCGTTATGCCATAAATAAAAAACATGGCCGCCAGAAAAATATCGGAGCGTGTTCTATGCTTTTTGGTCAGCATTATTCCTGCCAGGATAAGTGTTTGGTATGACCCGATAATGAGAATGGCTTTTAAGAAACTCATACTTTACCAATATTTTTAACACGGGCAAAGATAAAGGATTTGAGGTTAAGGTTGAGATCGAGATTAAGCTTGAGGTTGAGGTTACGGTTTATGCAATCGGACGTTTCCATGTCTTACAAACGATGGAAAGTCTTGGTAAACCATGGAAAGATATAATATACGATGGAAAGTCGAGGTATGCCCGGATGAAAAATCCTGCGGTTTTTTTTGCTGCAAACTCTTTCGTAAATTTATTGTTGTAAATGAATAGCCCGACAAATAATCTCCTCAATTATTTAAGCATTTCTAAAATAGATATCAATGGAAATAAAACCACTTCAAACTATAGAGCTCAAGGTAGAAGGTATGAGTTGCACCAATTGCTCATTAGGCATAAAAAAGGCCCTTGAAAAGCAAGGGCTCAATGAGGTATATGCCGACTTTACAACCGATGAAGTTCGCTTTCAAACGGATAATCCGGAAAAAGTCGTAAAAGCCGTAAAAACTATTAAGGGGCTGGGATATGATGTTTCTTACCGGCGTGATGAAGCAGAGCAAGAGGAAACGCAAAAAAAAGGATTGAGCAATATCGAAAAGAAGTTTTGGTTTTCAGCTCTGTTCACCCTACCCCTGCTTCTGGCCATGATACCTGGATTTGATTTTTTACACAACGATTATCGGCAACTGGCTCTCACCTTGCCGGTTTTCATCATCGGATTTTGGCATTTTGGCAAAAGTGCCTTCAACAGTCTACGGGCTGGCGTTACCAATATGGATGTGCTTATTTGGGTGGGTAGTACGGCTGCCTTTGCCTATAGCCTCATAGGCACCATATACAGGTTAGGCCATGATTATTTGTTCTATGAAACTTCAGCCAGTATTATCACCATCGTCTTACTGGGCAATATGCTTGAGCACAGATCGGTAAAAAGGACCACCTCAGCCATTGATGAGCTTACCCGCCTTCAGAAATCTACAGCCAAACGTATTACCCTACAAACTCCCGACAGTCAGGAAGTGGTTGATGAGGTTGATTCTTCAAGGGTAAAAACGGGTGACCACATCCTGGTGAATACAGGGGATAAAATACCCGTCGATGGTGAAATTTACTGGGGCCATGGTAGCATCGATGAATCCATGGTCTCGGGCGAGAGTCTTCCGGTAGACCGTCTTAAAGGTGATAAGGTAATCGGTGGTACTATACTCGAGAGTGGCAATATAAAAATAAAAGCCACCGCAACAGGCAAAGATACGGTACTGTCGCAAATTATTGAAATGGTGCGGAGTGCTCAACAGGATAAGCCCCGACTGCAAAATCTGGCCGATAAAATTAGCGCTGTATTTGTGCCCACGGTGTTAATCATAGCTTTGGCAACCTGGCTGGGATGGTATCTGGGGGCAGGAATCGAATTTCGCGACGCTTTAATGAGAGGCATCGCCGTGTTGGTTATTGCATGCCCCTGTGCATTAGGCCTGGCTATACCTACTGCCGTGGTAGTAGGTCTGGGTAGAACGGCAAAAAGCGGCATCCTCATTAAGGGCGGAAGTGTCTTTGATAAATTTCCGCTTGTTCAAAAAGTAGTATTTGATAAAACCGGCACCCTTACCACCGGAAAGTTTATGGTAAAAAACATCACAGCCCTGGCCGGTAAAGATAAACAGGAAATCATCACCTTACTCTATAGCATGGAGAAGCATTCCTCCCACCCCATTGCAAAATCTATTGTTCGTGAATTCGAAGGCACACAACCCATTCTTTTCGATAGTGTGGAGGAGCAAAAAGGACTGGGTCTTACCGCCACCGATAAGCAGGGGAACATTTACAAGGCAGGCTCCTATGAATCGGTGAGTGCTCTTACTACTGATAATACCCATAACATATATCTGACCATGAATGATAATCTTATTGCATGGCTCGACATTGAGGACGAAATAAAATCAGAAGCCAAAGAAGCTGTCGACTCACTCAAGAAAAGAGGCATACAACCGGTATTGCTCAGTGGTGACCGTGAGAGCACCTGCAGAAAAATTGCAGAGGAGTTGGGCATAGAGGAAATCTATTTCGAAAAACGTCCGGAAGAAAAGCTCAAAATCATTGATCAGCTCTCTGCTAAATACAAAATTGCCATGGTGGGCGATGGTATTAATGATGCCCCTGCCCTGGCCAAAGCATTTGTAGGCATAAGCATGAGCAATGCCACCCAGGTAGCCGTTAAATCAGCCGAAGTAGTGCTGCTCAAAGGCAATCTGAGCTTGTTGTCCAAAACCTTCGCACTGGCACAGGTAACTCAGGTTACTATAAAACAAAATCTTTTCTGGGCTTTTATTTATAACATTCTTGCCATACCCCTGGCCGTTATGGGTCTGTTAAGCCCTATGGTTGCAGCGGCTACAATGGCTTTGTCTGATGTAGTGGTGGTATTAAATTCATTAAGATTGAAACGCAAAAAATTGCCTTACTAATGTAAGGCAGATCCAGCATCAGGCTTATCCAAAACCTGTGCTGTGATCTTTTAGATTGGCGGTAAAGTAATAGAGGCCTTGCATAAACCACAGGGTTTGCATAGGGGTAAAGTATTTTTTGTTGAAAAGTGTTGGTGAAAGGGTATAAAGCGTCTTAAAGTTTTTTAACAGCTCTAATCTATCACGATAAATTAATTCTTTTACCTTTGAAAGAGCCAAGGCGGCTATTAATGCGGGATTGTAGGGCGTATAAGCAGCCGTACAAGTCTCTCTACCATTATCGATCAATCTAAAACTTTTTAACATGAAAAAACCTACTCCTATGATCATCATATTGATGGTGATCTCCCTCCTGTGGTCGTGCAGCGGGGAAAACAAATTTAAAACCAATGAAATGTATAACGGATTTAGACTTGTAGAGAAAAGATTTGTAGAGGAAGTAAATGCAGAATGTCTTTACTTTATCCACGAACAAACCGGAGCCCGGCTGATGAAAATAGCTGCCGATGACCCCAATAAGATGTTTAACATTGCCTTTAAAACCTTACCCGATTTTGATTATGGTACCCCTCATATCCTTGAGCATTCGGTACTCAACGGATCGAAAAATTTCCCCGTAAAAAGTCCCTTCGATGTGCTTGCCCAGGGTTCTCTAAATACCTTTCTCAATGCAATGACCGGTTCTGATATTACCACCTATCCGGTAGCAAGTATGAACGATAAGGATTATTTTAACCTCATGCATGTGTATCTTGATGCCGTTCTTAATCCACGTATATACGACGACCCCAGGATTTTACAGCAGGAAGGCTGGCATTATGAGCTGGAAAGCCCCGAGGATGATGTGGTTATAAAAGGAGTAGTGTATAATGAAATGAAAGGTGCATTCTCAAGCCCCTTGCGCGAACACAGTTACCAGGTATACAAACTACTTTTCCCCGACAATACTTACGGTGTATCATCAGGAGGCTATCCTAATGCTATTCCCGGACTCACCCAGGAGTATTTCCTGAATTTCCACCGTACCTTTTATCATCCTTCCAACAGCTACATCATGCTCTATGGCAACGCTGATGTAGAGAAAGAGCTTGAATTTATCGACCGTGAATACCTCTCCAAATATGAAAAATCAGAGGCTACGGTAGATCTGCAATTGCAGCAGCCATTTCAAAGCATCAAAGAAGCACAGGT
>JBEPXC010000127.1:0-10345 GCA_041642035.1 Sphingobacteriia bacterium | reverse complement strand
AGTAATTGGCAATAGAAAAGGTGATCCATGTAAAAATCAATGCAAACAGTAAAATCATCAGGGTGTTTGCTAAGGGTTCATCAATAAATTCTTTTTTGGGAAGAGTAGCTGTAATATATACTTTCAGAGGTTCATAAAAGGTATGATATTGATAATATGTTTCACCCGTATCAGGATCCTCATAAGTAATTTCGCCTGAGGGTGCATTTCTCATTCTGGTAAAGAAGCTCCTTCCAGAAATATCCTGGTTCTGATTTTCTCTTGATATCAATACCTTTCCCTCTGAAGAAATAAGGGAAACATACCCCGAATTGTACAATACCCTTTTTTGGATGATGTCTTCAAGCTCGGTAATGGGCCTGTCTTGCAAAAAGCTTAACAAATCACTTACCTGGTTAAGCTCATTAGCGACTAATGCTCTGGCATCTTTCTTCTGAACATTGATCCGGTTGATGGTAGCAAAAACCGAGATAATAGTTATGGCTACAAATACAGCCATATTCATACTAAAAATTACTCTTGCGCTTAATTTCATGTTTTTGTACCACGTAAGAATCCTTTTCATTGTTTATATAAATTAAAGTTAAAATCCACTTATTGTTTTTCTTTCTTTTAGATTTAAGCACCATCCAAAAGTAAGCTTTATAATTGTTTTCCTGACAGAATAAGACTACTGTAATAGCCATGCCAAACAATAAAGCATAACTATATATTCTAATATTTTTAACGCCCAAAAATACTTAAAAATCATCAGGTTTAAAACATTATTTTGAATCTTAACCTCCCAGCATACAAGCCATTGGTAGCCGTATAATTTTTATAAAAACTTGATTTTTAGTTTTTTATTTGATGATAATATTTGTACTTTTGCAGTCCCTAAAAAACAAGGGGCCTAATTAAATAAATTGTTTAACCCGGTAGCCCAGGCTACCACAGTATTTAAGATTAATGTCAGAAGAAAACAAAGATTTGGCAGCCAATCAGGAAGAAGCTGCAAACCAACAAACTGAAGGTAATGCTCCAAGCACTGCCGAAACCAACCCAACCCCCTCAGAAGAAATCAAAGATGCTGCCGGAGAAGAAATCGAAGAAAAACTTCAGGAAGCAGTCAAAGCAAATGAATTGCCCACCCCTGGTGATTTTGACTGGGACTCCGTTGGCAAGAAAACTGACAACTATACCAGTGATGAAAGACTTCGCATGGAAGCACTCTATGACGAAACCCTCAAATCTATTGGTGAAGGTGAAGTAATAGATGGTTTTGTTGTATCCATGAACAACAGAGAAGTTGTTGTAAATATTGGCTTCAAATCAGATGGTGTTATTCCCGCTGCTGAAGTTCGCTACAACCCCGATCTGAAAATTGGAGACCAACTGGAAGTATATGTTGAGACCCAGGAAGACACCAGCGGACAATTGGTTCTCTCGCACAAAAAAGCCCGGACACTCCGTTCATGGGAAAGAATTAATACTGCCATGGAGCAGGATGAAATCATTAATGGATTCGTTAAATGCCGCACCAAAGGCGGTCTTATCGTTGATGTTTTTGGAATCGAAGCCTTCCTGCCCGGCTCTCAGATTGATGTTAAACCCATTCGCGACTATGATATCTATGTAGGTAAAACAATGGAATTTAAGGTTGTGAAAATCAACCACGAATACAAAAACGTTGTTGTATCGCACAAAGCACTTATCGAAGCCGAGCTGGAAATCCAAAAAGCTGAGATCATTTCCAAGCTCGAAAAAGGACAGATTCTTGAAGGTACCGTTAAAAACATTACATCTTATGGTGTATTTGTTGACCTTGGCGGTGTTGACGGTTTGGTTCACATTACCGACCTTTCATGGGGTAGAATCAACCATCCTGAAGAAATCGTTGAGCTTGACCAGAAAATAAATGTTGTTATCCTCGACTTCGATGATAACAAAAAACGTATTGCCCTTGGTCTTAAGCAGCTCACCTCACACCCATGGGATTCCCTGGATGCTGAAATGAAAATCGGCGATATAGTTAAAGGAAAAGTAGTCGTTATTGCCGATTACGGTGCATTTATTGAAATCGCTCCCGGTGTTGAAGGACTTATCCATGTTTCTGAAATGTCATGGTCACAACATTTGCGCACTGCACAGGATTTCCTTAAAGTGGGCGACGAGGTGGAAGGGGTTATCCTTACCCTTGACCGCGAAGAAAGAAAAATGTCGCTGGGCATCAAGCAACTTATCCCCGACCCATGGTCCAACATTCACGAAAAATATCCGGTTAACAGCAAACATACTGCTACCGTGCGCAACTTCACCAACTTTGGTATCTTCGTTGAGCTGGAAGAAGGGGTTGACGGACTTATCCACATCAGCGACCTTTCATGGAGCAAAAAAATCAAGCATCCTGCCGAATTCACTAAAATTGGTGAAAGCATAGAGGTTGTTGTTCTTGACGTAGACAAAGAAAACCGTCGATTAAGTTTGGGACACAAACAACTGGAAGAAAATCCCTGGGATGTTTTCGAATCCGTGTTTACTCTTGATTCAGTGCACCAGGGAACCATTGTTGGCTCCTCTGATAAAGGTGTTATTGTAGCTCTTCCCTATGGCGTAGAAGGATTTGCTCCCACACGTCATATCGTAAAAGAAGATGGCACAACAGCAAAAATGGATGAAACGCTTGATTTCAAAGTGATCGAATTCAACAAAGAAAGCAAGAAAATCGTTGTTTCTCATTCCAAAGTTTTCCAGGATGTACACCATGCCGAAAAAGTAGCTGTTGTTGCTGAGAAAAAAACACAGGAAAATGCCACTCAGAAAACGGTTAAGAAAATGAAAGATTCCATGGAAAAAACAACCCTTGGTGATCTTGATGTTCTCGCTAACCTCAAGAGTGATCTGGAAAAATCAGAGAAAACGGTGAAGCCTTCCAAAAAAGCCGTAAAGGCGGAAGAACCCAAAGCAGAATCCACAGAAGCCGAGACTCCTAAAGCTAAAAAACCTGAAGCCGAAACGCCTGTAGCTGAAACGCCAGAAGCTGAAGCGCCAAAGGCTGAAGCAACTGAAGCTGAAGCTCCGGAAGCTGAAGCGCCAAAGACTGAGGCTCCTATGGCTAAGGCTGAGGCTACAAAGGATGATGCTGAGGCACCTAAGGATGAGGCACCTGAAACGGATGAAAAAGCAGAAGCGGCTCCTTCTGAAGAAGAAACCAAAGATGCTGATCCAAAAGAAGCAGATGACTCTTCTGAAGAAAAGAAAAAATAGTCTTTAGCTTATATCTATACAAAAAGCTGTCTCAATACCGGGGCAGCTTTTTTTTTCAGTCCCCAGATAGTTTTCATCCAATATGCCCAGGATAAGGGATAACACTTTTTCTTTTGGCCAGTTATGCTTACGTATATTAGTTTCGACAACAGAGCGAATCTTAGGCAGTGCAAGAGCAAATTCACTTAATTGCTGGAATTTAAAATTCTACTGATATGCTATCCAATCGGGATGGTATAGATACTGTTTCCTGTTTTTGGCATCCAAACCCGTTGCCTGCAAATAACCATTAGGCCAGGGGCAGATTCATACCTCCTTCCACATGGGAGGAATACCAATGCTTTTGATCCTGCTGATAAGTTGCAAATCGTTGATTTTATGATTATTCAGATCGAAATACACAAATCCTTTACCATGTTTCCTTCGGGTATAACCCGGTTCATCAACATTAACATGTATCAAGCCCTCTTCACTTTTAAAAATTGAATCATTCATAGGGATTAGGGTTTAGTTTCTCGGGGCATGACTTGCATAAAAACATTTAAAAATAGAACAATCATCAACAACAATAGGCATACCATCCTATGATTTGTATAAGTTTGCATGATTTTTTTAATGTATTATAAAGCAGTTCAATGAGGCATCTACTTTCTGACACATCATTGCTGAATTTCGTTCAATAGGAATGTTGATAAATTTATCTTACGCAAAAGCCATGATACGTCTTGATTACAGAGAAAAAGAAAGTATTAAAAAACAATGCATATTATGAAAAAGTACTGCAGCGATCTAATTGATGTTACTTTTGCTGAAACATCTTAGTGCTATTAGGAAAGTGCTTAATGTACAAATGTTTGGACAAGGAAAACATTGAATGGATAGTAAAAATAGAATACCCCACGAAAATTATTTAAAGCAGCAGCTTTATGAGCTCATTAAAACCGATGAAAACATATTCGATTTTATTCAGGAAAGCTCATTGGATGGATTATGGTACTGGGATGTGGAAAAACCCGAAAACGAATGGATGAACACTCGTTTCTGGACCACTCTGGGTTATGACCCTTCAGAAATGCTCCATAAATCCAGTGCATGGCAGGATATCATCAACCCCGATGACCTTAAAGTTGCTCTGGAAAATTTCAACAGACACTGCGAAAATCCTGACATTCCTTATGATCAGGTGGTGAGATACAGGCACCGCAACGGATCAACCGTATGGATACACTGCCGGGGGATGGCCATCAGGAACAACTCTGGAAAACCAATTCGAATGCTTGGAACACACCACGATATTACACAACTTAAACAAGCTGAAGAAACCCTTGTCCAGAAACAAAACTTACTTCGAACCATCATAGACAGAATTCCCGATGCCATTTATGCAAAGGACCACCAGGCCCGTAAAACACTTTCCAACGTGGCAGACTATAACAATTGTGGATTTAACAGCGAAGAAGATGTACTTGGGAAAACCGATTTTGAAATATACCCCATAGAAATTGCTGAAGATTTTTTTACCGATGATCAGAAGATACTCATGCAGGAAGAAAAGATCCTAAAAAAAACAGAAAAGCTGCAGAAAAAAAACGGGGAAGTAAAATGGCTAAAAACCACCAAACTTCCGCTTCAAAATAAAGAGGGAAACATCATAGGTATTGTTGGAATCGGCAGGGATATTACTCAACTAAAGCAGGATGAAGAACAAATGGCTGCGATGTTTGAAGAAACCACCCGTATGAACCGTCTGATGAGCGGAAGGGAAGACCGCATCATGGAATTAAAAAAACAAGTAAATAATCTCTCTTTACAGCTTAACCAGGGTATAGTCTATAAAAGTGTGGAGGATTAGTTATGAGTAAGGAGATATTGGCTGATGGATTTACCAAAAATGATTTAAAATGCTGCCCGGTTACAGGGCTTCCCGTTCTCTCCCTTCAGGGATTTGCTAATATTCAAATAAAAGGAGACCATTATATTTCGTTATTAAAAATTGGTGAATCCATAGTTTACATTTCGGGAAAGGGTAACCTTAAAAATTATGATGTAGAGAAATTTAACAAGGTATTGGATGATTTCTGTAAAGCTGCACAGGTTAGTAAACCTTACTTACAGATTCGGGAAACCACCCATCTAAGTGGTCGAATTCCCTTAAACATGATGCAACAGCAGGGCCGGTATTTTTTTAAGGAGCAGGATTCTTTTCTTGGGGTTATAGCCATAAACGAACCTTCCTGGATGAATCTATTTGTCCGGTATGGTGTTCGTCTCTTCTCCATAAAAACCCGGTTTATCCCTGCAAAAGATTATACGGAAGCACTCCAACAGGCGCAGCAACTATTAAGCGGGGGAAAAACCACCCATCTTGAGAAAGCCCCCTTACCACTTTCCAGGGGCTTTCGGTTTGAAGATGTGCAGTTTGACCCACAATGGGTTTACCAAAACCATCAAACAAACTTCAGCTACAAGATGGGTGTTGTCCCGGGCAGAATCCTGTTTAGCACTATTTGCGGGGCTATGGAGACCATGGAAGATGTAAAACAAACTATTGCTTTAATAAACAAGGTATCTCATACATATCATCTTATTGGCAAATTATTTATAGTGGTTGACCTTACCCGCATGTCAGGAAGGTCGTCGATTTTTATACAAAAAGCTTTTGCCCGTGAGATAAAAAAGTTGTGGAACAGCCCCGGTGAATTTGAAAGTATTCATGTAGTTATTTCTCCCAACAACGTTTACAGGATTGCCGGCAAATTATTCTTTTCTCTAATGGGCCAGCAGGTTATTACAGCAGCAACAGTAGATGAAGCTTTCGAAAAAATGAATGGTTCTCTATATTCCGGGGCAAAGAGCACTAAATCAGACAACTCAATAATGGTTTCAAAATCTGACCTGGATGAGATTTTTCATGCATGCAGCTACTTGCTGTTGGATGAAAAAGCCGATGCACCACCTATTGGAGTATCACCAGACAACCCACTTTTCGAGATTGCACAAATGCTTGAATTGGTAAAAACAGATCTGAATGAACAACGCCAAACCGCGCAAAGAAATAACGAGGAGCGCCTTAAGGAATCAGATAAAAACCGAAGGCAATTGCTCAGTATAATGGAGGATAATGAAGCAGCAAAGAAAGCACTGCTCAAAACCAAGGCGGAAATGTCAGCCATTATTGAAAATACTCTGGATAACATCTGGTCAGTAAATAAAAATTACGAAATCATATATATAAATGAAGCTTGCGCAAAAGCCTATAAAGCCTCCTATGGGGTTACGCTTAGCCCTGGCAGTAATGTTCTTGATGCCGCACCCCGGGATATAAGATCTCTCTGGGAAGAGCGTTACGACAGAGTCCTGAATGGGGAACGCTGGATAATCGTTGATAAGGATGATGCCCACGGCACATTTATGCACGTGGAAATTGCTGCCCATCCTATCTATAACAATGACAGGGTGGTTGGTGCATCACTGTTTGCCCGCAACATAACCGAGCGCATGCTTGCAGAGGAAACCCGGCAGCAATTAGAAGTTGTTAAAAACACCATACAGATCAAGCAAAATTTTCTGGCCAATATGAGCCATGAAATACGAACACCACTTACGGGTATCCTGGGTATGGCAGAATTGCTGGAGCAAACAAAGCTTTCGGAAGAGCAGAAAGATTTTGTTACCACCATGAAAGTATCGGGAGAGAATCTTACGGAAATCATCAACCAGGTGCTGGATTTTTCAAAAATTGAAGCAGGAAAAGTTAATCTTAAACCATCGGTTTTTGAATTTGCCTCCCTGATCCTTGAAACCGAAAACATATTTAAAAATATTGTTAGCAAAAGTGTAGAATTGAGAACAAACATTGACCCTAGTATCCCACCATACATTTTCGCCGACAAGTCGCGCATTGCCCAGATACTCAACAATCTTACTTCCAACGCTGTTAAATTCACCTCAGGTGGATCGGTAAGCATCAACACACAACTTGTGCCTTCGTCAAACCCTGGCATTGATGTTGTCATTAAAATTGAGGTATCAGATACAGGCAAAGGAATTCCCTGGGAAAAACAGGATAAGCTTTTCGTCCCATTTTCGCAAATTGAAGACAACGACAGGCGTGATTATGAAGGCACGGGTTTAGGATTGACCATTTGCAAAGAACTGATTCACCTGATGGGAGGTGAAATTGGACTGGAAAGTCAAACCGGAAAGGGTAGTACATTCTGGTTTACTTTTCCCGCTGCCATTGCTCAGAATACCCCACAGGAAGATACATCTTCAGATGAATCATCACATGATCATAAACTGAATATTCTACTTGTTGAAGACAAATTGGTGAATCAAAAGGTAATAGACCTTATGCTTACCTCACTCAATCATAAGGTAACCATGGTGGCCAATGGAGAACAAGCCATTGATATCTTTGAACCCTCCAAATTTAACCTCATCCTGATGGACATCCAAATGCCCATAATGGACGGTATAACCGCTACCCAACTATTAAGGGATAAATTCAAAGAGCTGCCTCCGATTATCGGCCTCAGTGCCAACGCCTTCGAAGGAGACAGGGAAAAATATATGGCCCTGGGCATGGATGAATATCTTACCAAACCAGTGAAAAAGGATGATTTTGAAAAATTGATCAGTACTTTAATCCCTAAGGCACAACAAAAGTCTTAAAGCAAATTCTAAGACATCATTAAAAAAAAACCTGCAGCGATCTGTTGTAGGTTTTTCTTATTTATTCCCTTATATAACAAATCTGGAAAGTTAAGGTAAGACGAGGCGAAAGGGGAAAAATAAAAGGGGAAAGGATCAAAGCTGGAAACTCCACGCTGCAATCCCAAAGGAAGAGGACACGACAGGACCAAATGGTTTATGACAACGGCTGGTTTTAATCTTCCTACTAAACTTAAACCGTAGCATAAGCGTATCATAAGCGTACCATAAGCGTAGCATAAGCGTAGCATAAGCGTATTTGCACGGCTATGATACGCTTATGATTCGCTTATGATTCGGAGTGAGTTTGCGGTAGGGATGTGCCGATACCTTAGGCTTTTGTAGTCATGTGTACATGGATCAATATATTCAGGAAATCAAGGGGTGGTAAGCCTGTTGCGTCTGATCATATCTTTGATCACAACGATCATCTTCACCAACAAAAACTGCACGGTAAGAAAAAAGATAATGGCTGCCCCCGAAGGAATATCCAATAAATAAGAGGCAAACAGCCCCATCAGAGATCCAAATACGCCCCAAAGGGCCGACAAGGGGATGATGGAAGCAAAATTGCGGGTAAAGAGCATAGCGGTTATTTGAGGGATGGTAAACAAACTCAACACCAGGATGATGCCTACCGATCGTATACTGATAACAATGGCCAGGGCAATAATAACCGACATGGCATAGCGAAAAAATGCTACTGGCAATCCCATAATCTTCGAAAATTCAGGGTCGAATGCCGTATATACCAGGGGCCGGTAATAAATAAGGAAGAAAATAGCGGTAAAGAGGGTAAAGGCCAGCAGAAGATAAATCTCTGCCATGGCTACCGAGAGAATATTTCCGAACAAAAAACCCATCAGGTTGGGGGTGTAACCCGGTGTCATAAAAACAAAAATTATCCCCAATGCCATGCCCAAAGACCAAAGGATGGCAATGGCACTGTCTTCGCGTACTTTTCCCTTTTGAGATATCCATTCGATACCCGATGCCGAGAGAATGGCAAATACAGAGGCGCCCAAAAAAGGATTCAGTCCAAAGAAATAGGCCATCCCAATGCCGCCAAATGATGCGTGGGTGATCCCGCCACTGATAAAAACTATTTTTCGCGAAACAACATAAGTGCCAACCATAGCAGCCAGTATACTGGTCAAAACAGCAGTTGCTATTGCATTGCGAAAAAAGGCATACTCCAAAATTGAAAAAACATCACTCATAATTCATGCTCTTTTAACACCCTGTGAGGCACCGGGCCATGGGCAATTATATCAACGGGACAATTGTAAACTTTTAAAATATCTTCGGTAAGTTGATTGGATGGGTGATAATGCAGGTTTATATTTACACAGGCAATGGTCTTTACAATGGGAGAAATCGTACCTATATCATGAGAGACCAACATAATAGCCATTGTTTCATTGAGCTTTTTAAGCCATCGGTAGAGCTCCAGTTCAAATATCTTATCTACAAAGGTATTGGGTTCGTCCAGGATAAGAAGACCGGGTTCATTGATAAGAGCCCGGCAAAGAAAAGCTTTTTGTATCTGACCGCCCGAGAGTTCGCCAATGGGTTTTGCTGACAGAGTCAATAGTCCCGCCTCATCCAGTATTTCCGTAACTTTATTTTTCTGTGTTCGGCTGAGATGAGGAAACCAATTGCTGTTCACCCTGATGCCCGACCCCACCAGATCCTTCACCGTTATGGGGAAACTTTTATCAATCTGACTGATTTGAGGTAAATAACCCATCCGGGGTTTTTTGCCCGGGAAAGTAATGCTGCCACCAAACAAAGGCTGCACCCCCAGAATGGCTTTCACCAGGGTTGTCTTACCCCCACCATTAGGACCTATTACACCAATAAAGTCATTGGGATAAATCTCCAGATCAACGTTCTTCAATACGGTATCGGAATTGTATCCCGAACTCACATTCTCTAATTTTACAAGAGGCTTCATCATCTGAAAATATTATTATTTGATTACCTGTTTACCTAACTGAACAGGGCTTTGCATTTAAATAAAAAAACACTTACACATGTATGTTCTACCGGAGATTTTCACTAAAAACATCCATCAACTGCTGCATATTGGCAAACCAATCGTACGCCAGGGGGTTAAGCGATATCACGGTGGCTCCTGTTTCCTGGGCCACCAGCTGCGCATTACGTACATCGTATTCTTCCTGAATAAAAACCACCGAAATTTCTTCCATGCCGGCAGACTTAATAAGTTCACTCAGGCGGGCAGGAGAAGGTTCTTTGCCTTCATGCTCTATAGCAATCTGTTCCAGACCATAATCTCTGGCTAAATAGGTAAGAGCCGGATGGAAAATTAAAAAGCGTTTATGGGTAAGCCCTTGCGTGATCTCCAGCATCTGTTCGTGGG
>JBEPXC010000126.1:0-10436 GCA_041642035.1 Sphingobacteriia bacterium | reverse complement strand
GCTGCACGAAACATCTACAGCCTATGCCGAATGGTATGCCGTTGATAACCAGTAATCCCGAGGGGGACACCCTCCCTTCAGCTCATTTAAAAAACAGCACGATATAAAAGACAAAGCTATGATCATACTATATGATCATAGCTTATGCATTGCTGAAATAATATCTCAGCAGGTTATCTTTCTACCACTTCTCCAACAACCCGGAAAATGGAAGTATTAGGATCTGTATTAGAGGTCACAGTAAGGGTGCGGCTGATTCGCTGTGGCCCAGGCCTAAGCCGGAACTCAATAGTGATCGTACCCTTGTCTCCGGGCAATATGGGCTGGCGTGGCCAATTATGCACTCTGGTGCCACAACATGCCCGTACCTGTGAAAGGATTAGGGGCTCGGTGCCGTCGTTGGTGAATTTTATATCAAGTTTTGTTTCGGGAAGCTCGTCAAGGTATACGGTTCCATAATCGTATTTTTCCTTTTCCCAGCTCAGTTGAGGACCTTTTTTCTCCTGAGATGAAGCTATTCCTGCTCCCAAAATCATAAAAAGAAATACTATAACAACATTTTTCATGGCATTTTTTTTAATTATATAATGTTGACTAAAGAACTTATCGGCAAGCTTATGTAACAATTAACATACCAATGCCATTTTTATTGTCAAAGTTATAAAAAATAATTTTTGCGTTTTACCCTAAGAAAGCAGAAGAAAAAAAAGCCTATATAAAAAAAGCCCGGAGAGCGAATCAATTCCGGGCTTATTAAAATATTAAGACGTTTATCAACCGTGACATTTATTGATACACTCAACAATTTGAGTTACAGCATCACCGTTAAGATAATAGAAAGTTTTCTTACCGCTTCTTCTTGAATCAAGAACACCTTTTGTTTTCAAAATATTCAGGTGGTGAGATGCAGAGGCCTGCTCAATTTTCAAGGATTCGTAAATTTCGGTTACATTCATTTGTTCTTTTTCTTCCAACATATCAATGATAGCAATACGCATGGGATGAGCTATTGCTCTTAATTTGCTGGCTGCTTCTTCCAACTTCTTGGGATCCAGTTTACTTTGTGCCATAAAAATCTATTTTTAAGTTTGATAATCTATAAATTAAATACTAACCACTCAACAAATATATGAATATATTTTGCAATACAACTCTTTTTTATTCATTTTTTTGCATTTTTTATTTTCAACAAGTGACTTTTAATCAGTTTTTTACAGAAAAACAAGCCGATTTTTATAGTCCAAATGGTCTAGGGTTGAAAAGGTATATTTAAAAATCATTGATTATCAACAATATAAAAAGGGAATATATTGTAATACATCCCCTTTTTATCCGAAAAAACAATTTTCAGATTATTTTTTTGTGCTTGCAACTTTTGCAACAAGAAATTCACGGTTCATTTTAGCAATATACTCAACAGAGATTCCTTTAGGGCAATCAAACTCGCAGGCATAGGTATTAGAACAATTACCGAAACCCATTTCGTCCATCTTTGCCACCATTTTCTCCACTCTTGCAGCTGCTTCAACTTTTCCCTGTGGCAATAAGGCCAGTTGAGATACGCGGGCTGAAACAAAAAGCATGGCAGAAGAATTTTTGCAGGCAGCCACACAAGCACCGCATCCAATACATATAGCAGCATCAAATGCTTTATCAGATATTTTCTTATTGATGGGTATGGCGTTGGCATCCTGGGCTACCCCGGTATTGATATCGATAAATCCGCCGGCAAGCATCACCTTTTCAAACGAAGTACGATCAACCACGAGGTCTTTTATCACAGGAAATGCTTTGCTCCTCCAGGGTTCTATTACGATGGTGCTACCATCTTTAAACTCACGCATGTGCAGTTCACAGGTGGTGGTTAATCGTTGTGGACCATGAGGACGGCCGTTGATGTATAGGCCACAGCTTCCACAAATGCCTTCGCGGCAGTCGTGTTCGAAATGCACCGGTTCCTCTCCAGAAACTATCAACTCCTGGTTTAGATAATCAAGCATTTGCAGAAAAGACATCTCCGATGAAACATCATTGAGTTGATAGTCTACAAATTTTCCTTTGGTCGCGCCATTTTTCTGGCGCCATATTTTAAGTTTGAAATTCATATCGTCAACGCTTTGGGTTATTTATAACTTCTCTCTTTAAGCTCAACACTTTCAAAGACAAGGGGTTCTTTATGCAGAACAGGCCTTTGCAGGCTGCCGGCATATTCATAAGCCGATACATGAGCAAATTCTGCATCGTTTCTTTTAGCTTCCCCCTGGGGGGTTTGGTATTCCTCACGAAAGTGTGCGCCACATGATTCATCCCGATCAAGGGCATCGTAGCACATCAGGCGCCCCAATTCAAAGAAGTCGGCTACGCGCAGGGCTTTCTCCAGTTCCTGGTTGTATTCGTTGGCTGAACCGGATACTTTTACCGCTTTCCAGAATTCTGCTTCCAGATCGGTAAGCTTGTCAATAGCCTTGTTGAGACCTTCTTTGCTCCTAACCATCCCACAATGATCCCAAAGAATTTTCCCCAGGCGTTTGTGAAAAGAGCTGACGGTTTGGCTACCATTGACGGCCATTACGCGAGAAATTCTTTCCTTAACCTGCTTTTCGGCCGCTTCAAATTCGGGTGTATCGGTGCTTATGCGTGGAGTTCTGATATCGTCGGCAAGAAAATTTCCTATGGTATAGGGCAAAATAAAATAGCCATCCCCTGAACATTGCATCAGCGAGCTGGCGCCAAGCCTGTTGGCACCATGATCAGAAAAGTTGCTTTCGCCCACAGCATATAAGCCGGGAATGGTAGTCATGAGGTCATAATCTACCCACAATCCACCCATGGTATAGTGCCCGGCAGGATAAATACGCATAGGCTCCTTATAAGGATTGATGCCGGTTATTTTCTCATACATCTCGAAGAGGTTACCGTACTTATCTTTTATAATGGGTGCTCCGTGCTTTTGGATGGCATCTTTAAAATCCAGGTAAACCGAAAGACCGGTATCTCCTACCCCATAACCGGCATCACATCTTTCCTTGGCTGCTCTAGAGGCCACATCGCGTGGCACAAGGTTACCAAAAGCAGGATATCTTCTTTCCAGGTAATAATCTCTTTCTTCTTCGGGGATTTCATTGGGTTGGCGCTTATCGCCCAGTTGCTTAGGCACCCATACCCTGCCATCGTTTCTTAACGATTCCGACATGAGGGTAAGCTTTGACTGGTATTCGTTGAGCACAGGAATACTGGTAGGGTGAATCTGAATAAAGCTGGGATTCGCAAAGAGCGCTCCCTTTTTATGTGCAGCCCAGGCAGCAGAGGAATTGCTGCCCAGTGCAAGGGTAGACAAATAAAACACTGTTCCGTATCCACCGGTTGCCAATACTACGGCGTGAGCCGAATGCCGTTCAATTTCACCAGTGAGCAGGTTGCGGGTTATGATACCACGGGCCTTCCCTTCAACCATAACCAGATCCAGCATATCACGTCGCGTATACATTTTTACATTTCCAGCCGCAATTTGCCTGTTGAGCGATGAATAGGTTCCCAAAAGGCATTGTTGTCCGGTTTGCCCTTTTGCATAAAACGTACGCGATACCTGCACCCCGCCAAAGGAGCGGGTTTCCAAAGCACCCCCATAATTACGGGCAAAGGGTACGCCCAGTGCAGTGAAATGATCAATGACATCGGTGCTTACCTCAGCTGCCCTGTATACATTTGCTTCACGGGCCCGGAAATCGCCCCCTTTTATCATATCGTAAAACAGGCGGTATACACTATCCCCGTCGTTTTTATAATTCTTTGCTGCATTTATACCTCCCTGTGCTGCCACGGAATGTGCTCTTCGGGGAGAATCCTGAAAGCAAAATACCTTTACGTTGTATCCCAGCTCGCCCAGGGTGCTGGCAGAAGAGGCTCCCGACAAACCACTTCCCACTACGATAACATCCAGTCTCTTCTTGTTGGCAGGGCTTACCAGGCGCAAAGTTGACTTATAATTGCTCCACTTATCGGCCAAAGGCCCTTGTGGTATTTTAGAATCAAGCTTTATCATTGCTGTCTGTATTTAGTTTCCTGATTAGTTTCTTTTAATAGATAAAGTAAAAATATAGCGGGATGATGGTAAAACCAACCGCTATAAGTATCGCGTAAATAGTGCCCACAACCTTAATAGCCGGAAAATACTTATCATGATTCAACCCAAAGGACTGAAAAGCTGATTGGAAAGCATGCTTAAGATGGAACCCCAGGATGATAACAGAAATCACATAGATGGCCACCATGAATGGGTTTCTAAACACATCAACCACCATGGGAAAGAATTCATGCTTTTCGGTGGCGCCCCCATACATATCAACAAGACCGAGCTTTACAAAGAAGAACTGGTAAAGATGCAGCAGCAGGAAGATAAAAATGATTATGCCGGTATGAATCATATACCTGGAAAATGTGGAGGTCTCCGATTTGGGTGTTACATAATAACCCACCGGTCTTGATCTTTGATTATGTACTACGAGGATTACACCAATTATAATGTGAATAATAAACCCTGCAAACAATACATATTCAATGGCTTTAATCAGGGGATTGGTCAACAGAAAATCAACTGCGATTGCATAATTTGCTCCACCATCGCCCGAGAGCAGGAGCAAATTGGTTGACAGATGCGTCACCAGGAACAACATCAAAAATGCTCCGGCAGCAGCCATTATATACTTTTGGCTTATCGAGGCAGCACTGATTGCTTGTTTACTCATACGTTTTGGAATTGAAATTGGGAATCACTTTATTTTAATTTATTTGGAATCACGAAGCAGGATCCATGTAAAATTTAATCGGGATATCTTACTCAGCAAAAACACTCTTGCCGAACCTATTGTAGCCTTACTCCGGTGTTGGCCAAATAGCTGTTAATCCAAAAACAAATGTAGATTATTAAACTTATAATAACAAATAAATGGCTTATTTGAAATAGTTTTAAATAAAAGAGACCATCGTTTCAGTAAAAATGTCTTTTGAGCCAACCTCCTCTTTGCCGCTAAGCCTGAGCCAACAGCGGACTAAATAATAAAACTCAGGGCTATAATCTGTTCGGGCCTTAACACTGCGCTTTTACTGCTTGAACCAGGCAAAGGGTTTTAATAGAAACCTTTTCTTTTATCCTGATTTTTTCTTCCATCCTGTGTCTCAACTAAACAAAATTATGATTAATATTGCAGGCTGATATTCAGCTTTTTAATCAACAGACATAAAAACCTGTCACCTTTTTCAAACCTAATCAACTATAGTTTGTTCTAAACTACATTCAATTACAATGAAACTCTTAAACAAAACACTCGCCTTTACCATGATTATTTTAACTATGGTAGGCTGCAACGAAAGAGAAACCAATCCTTTGCTGCAAGCCTTTGACACCCCTTATCAGACTCCGCCTTTTGAAATCATTAAGCATGAGCATTATGCCCCTGCATTTACTGCGGCCATTGAAGAATCAAGAACAGAAATTGCTACTATTGTTGACCAGCAAGATGCCCCTACTTATGAGAATACCATTGAAGCGCTGGCCTATTCAGGCAACAGTCTCAACCTGGTGGGAGGGGTATTCTACAATTTATTGTATGCTGAGACCGATTCTGTATTGCAACAGATAGCCAGGGATATATCTCCCATGGTTACCGATTATCAAAACGACATTCTGTTCAACGAGGCTCTTTTTCAGCGCGTAAAGACAGTATACGAGCAAAAGGACCAGCTAAGCCTTACTCCTGAGCAAAGCATGTTGTTGGAGAAGACCTTCAAAGGTTTCTCGCGCAACGGAGCCAACCTTTCGGAAGAGGATAAAAGTAAAATGCGTGAAATATCACGTGAGCTCTCCGATTTATCTCTTCAATTCAGCGACAATGTGTTGGGCGAAACCAATGGCTGGTACTTGCACATCACCGAGGAGTCCGACCTGGCAGGCTTGCCACAGTCAGCTGTTGAAGCTGCGGTTGGTGCTGCTAAAGCCAAAAACCTTGAAGGATGGGTGATTACCCTGGATGCTCCAAGCTTCGGCCCCTTCATGAGGTATTCTGATGTACGTGCACTCAGAGAAAAAGTTTACCGGGCTTTTAGCACCCGTGGCTACCAGGAAAATGAACGCAACAATACTACCATCATTAGTCGTATAGCCAATTTAAGACTGGAAAGAGCGAAACTATTGGGTTATGCATCACATGCTGATTTTGTGCTGGAGGAAACCATGGCACTAAACGCCACCACGGTTAATAATTTCCTTAAAGAACTCTCAGATGCTTCCTTACCCATAGCAAAGAATGAATTGCGTGAGGTACAGGAATTTGCTGCCTCTAAAGGAGTATCAGAGGAAATCCTCCCCTGGGACTGGAGCTATTGGGCCGAGAAACTGCGTAAAGAAAGATATGATTTCGACGAAGAGCTCACCCGTCCTTATTTTGAGCTTGAGAATGTCAAAGAGGGCATTTTTGCACTCACCAACAAACTCTTTGGACTGACCTACAAGCAGAACACTGAGATTCCCGTTTATCATAAAGACGTCACAGTATATGAAGTATACGATGAGGATGGAAAATTCCTGTCTGTATTGTATCTGGACTTCTTTCCTCGTGAAGGTAAAGGTGGCGGCGCCTGGATGACCAGTTTTCGCGAGCAATACCGCAAGGATGGTTCCGATTATCGCCCACAGGTGTCTATCGTGTGTAATTTCTCCAAACCAACCGATACCAAGCCTTCTCTTCTTACCTTTAACGAAATGAATACTTTCCTGCACGAGTTTGGTCATGCTCTTCATGGTATGTTGTCTGATGTAACGTATGCCAACATCTCAGGCACCAGTGTATACCGTGACTTTGTGGAGCTTCCCTCTCAAATTATGGAGAACTGGGCAGTAGAGAAAGAATTCCTTGATATGTTTGCCCGTCATTATGAAACCGGCGAAGCCATTCCGGAAGAACTGGTGCAGAAGATTATCGACACGCAACGCTTTCATGCTGCTTATGCATCAGTAAGGCAGCTGAGCTTTGGGCTCAACGATATGGCATGGCACAGCATTACAGAACCTATCGCTACAGACCCTGAACAGTTCGAAAGCAATGCCATGCTTCCGGTACAACTCTTCCCCCGTATCCCGGGAACAATGGTAAGTACTGCTTTCTCACACATCTTTGCAGGTGGATATTCAGCCGGTTACTATAGTTACAAATGGGCAGAAGTCCTTGACGCCGATGCTTTCCAGGCATTTAAGGAGAACGGTATCTTCGACAGAAATACCGCCAATTCATTCCGCACTAATATTCTGTCAAAAGGCGGCAGCGAACATCCCATGGAATTGTACCTCAAGTTCCGTGGCAAACAACCTTCCATCGATGCTATGCTCGAAAGAGATGGCCTGAAGAAAATCTAAGTTTCAATGCCTTCAGTAGGCATTGAAAAAGCCGGTCTTCAAACAAGACCGGCTTTTTTGTTCCCCTTTTTCCTCTGCCCACAATACAGATAAATAAAAAGACTACGGTATAATTCATGACCCTTTGCAAGGTAAGCACCTGAAATGAGTTGTTTTAAGACCAATATTATAAAAATTAATTCTTACATTTGCTTAACCTTAATACTATTGGATGTTTACATTTAATTCGGATCCGGTGAAGTAAATAACCTCTGGCTTTCGGCCCGTGGTTATACCTTAATGATGATCCGGCATTTTAGTGCCGGGTATATTTCTATGTCCATCAACAAACAATTATCTGATGCCTGGCATGGGATCTATCATATCTTCAGTCGAGGCTTCATCACTATTAAATGTAATTATCATGAGTAACGAAAATAAAACAATCCACGAATTCGACTTCCAACTCATCTGCGAATATTTCTCTGCTTTGGAACGACAAGGACCAGGCAGCCCCGAAGTAACCATCAGGGCCCTGAGCTTTATTGACCACCTTACCGACCAGTCGCGCATTGCCGACATTGGATGTGGTACCGGCGGACAGACCATGGTAGTGGCACAACATGCACCGGGTCATATTACCGGTATTGACTTGTTTCCAGCCTTTATCGACTTATTCGACCAAAATGCCCAAAAGCTCAAACTTCAACACAGGGTAAAAGGCATCGTGGCATCTATGGAAGAGCTTCCCTTTGAAGAAGAAGAGCTCGACCTGATCTGGTCGGAGGGTGCCATTTATAACATTGGCTTTGTTCGTGGTCTTAAAGAATGGCGTAAGTTTTTGAAACCCGGGGGTTATATTGCCGTTTCAGAAGCATCCTGGTTTACCGAAGAAAGACCAGAGGAAATAGATGCGTTTTGGAAACAAGCTTATCCGGAGATAGATACCATTTCCAACAAAGTAGATCAGTTGCAGAAAGCAGGATACACTCCCGTGGCCACCTTCATCCTGCCTGATAACTGCTGGACCGACCATTTCTATGCACACCAGGTTTCGGCCCGCGAAAATTTCCTGAACAAATACAAAGGAAATAAGACTGTGGAAGATTTCATGGCAAACGAAAAGCATGAGGCAGAACTCTATGACAAGTATAAAGCCTTTTATGGATATGTGTTTTATATTGGAAAAAAGCTTGAAGTTGGAAGCTGGAAGCTGGAAGGAAGAGGCCCTGAAAGTAAAAAGCTCGAAGCTCGAAGCTCGAAGCTGGAAGAAAGAGGGGCTGAAAGATGAAAAGGTGAAGGGTGAAAGCAAGAGAAGACTTTCCATTCCCGAAAAACCCGGGACAGGCTGTCCGAAGGACATGGAAACGTCTTGAATAAAAACTTTCTGTAATCAATATGTAAATTGATACTTTTCAATGAGCTTTTCTCATTGGCAATGAGACACTACACTCCAGTCAACGAAGGAATGCCCTTGCAGTGAGCGGGGGCATTCCCTATCTTATAATCATGCTGTTTGCAACTAGTAAACATAAGGTTGCTCAGAACCATTCTTTGGATTGTTGATATCTTTTTTTGCCTACTGTTCGGTTAAAAAACAGATGTTTATCACATTGCATGCAATACAGAATCGGCCTAAGATATTTTCCGGTAACAAGTCAAAGTGAAACGTGTATATGTACTACAGATTCCTTATTCGCGTCATACGCCGCGAAGGAGTGGTTGGCAGTCAAAAAGACACCTTTTCTTATTCAAACCTTAAACAAACCCCTCTGCAGATAAAATTCTAAGCGAAGAATAGCAAAGATTAACCGCAATTCTTTTTATATTTGTAAGAGAGGCTGACAGAATATTTGTTTAATTTTCACTCATCAAGTTCAAACAAAATTAAGGTCTTGCTGTTTGCATAATAAAACAAGACCTTTAATTTATAATTTTTTTACCCATTGTCCATTACCCCGAAGATAACCCTCTTATGTGACCAAGCCTATGACAAGCATACTGGAAATTCTTGATGACTATTACTCGCTTTACCAAAAGGTAATAGCGGGTGGTCCTGCCAAGGCTGTAGCATTGCATCATAGCCGGGGAAAACTCACCGCACGTGAGAGGATAAATGTTTTGTTGGATAAAGATTCTCCCTTTCTGGAGCTTTCAGCATTGGCAGCCAATGGTCAGTACAACGATCAGTTTCCTTCTGCCGGGGTAATCACCGGGCTGGGCAAGGTACAGGGGAGGTATGTGGTGGTGGTAGCCAATGATGCTACGGTAAAGGGAGGAACCTATGTGCGCGAGACCATCCGCAAACATATACGGGCACAGGAGATTGCCATGGACAATCATTTACCGGCCATATATCTGGTGGATAGTGGTGGCATTTTCTTGCCTGAACAGGCCAGGGTATTCCCCGATAAGGAAGACTTTGGCCGTATCTTCAGCAATCAGGCGCGCATGTCGGCCATGGGCATACCTCAAATTGCGGTAGTTATGGGTTCTTGTACGGCCGGAGGAGCTTATATCCCAGCTATGTGTGATGAGAGCATCATTGTAAAAAACCAGGGCACCATCTTTATTGGCGGCCCACCCCTGGTAAAGGCCGCTACAGGAGAAGAGGTGAGTGATGAGGAGCTGGGGGGCGGAGAAGTGCATGCCCGCATATCGGGAGTGGTCGACCACCTGGCCGAAGATGATGTACACGCATTAAATATATGCAGAAAGATTGTTGCCGGGTTTCACCCAGCCATACCCCAGCATGTTAACAGAACTGAAAGCCGTGAGCCTTTGTTACCAGCAGAAGGCATCCACGAACTCGCTCTTACCGATCCCACACAATTAATAGATCATGCTAGAGTAATTGAGATTATTGTAGATGGAGGAGAGTTTCACCCTTTCAAGGACCAATACGCCAAAACCATCATTACAGGTTTTGCCCGCATCAACGGATACATGCTAGGAATTCTGGCCAATAATGGAGTGGTTTTTGGCGAGACAGCCCGCAAGGCTGCCCATTTTGTGCAATTATGTAACTTCCGTAAGATACCGATGCTTT
>JBEPXC010000125.1:0-10542 GCA_041642035.1 Sphingobacteriia bacterium | reverse complement strand
GATACACCAAAACATCAGGCAAAGAAGTATTACCCACATCATTGGAATCAGACAGGTTGTAGTTTTTGAGCATGGCACCTGAGGGATCAAATAGGAGTTGCTCTACCTCTGCTTCGATGTCTATTTCGAACTCCTGCAAGGCTTCATTCTGAAACAAGCGGATGATTTGTGCGCTATCACCGGCTATAATCTGAAATTCGAGGGTCCCGGCAAAAAAGGACGGCTGCGTAGCCGAGGTAGTTTGTGAAGATTTTATCATGAGCTTGCCCTCTTTCTGCCACCAATTGATTCTATAAATGGGAAACCCTTCACCATAATACCATTGATCAAAAAACCATTCCCAGTTGTCGGCGGTATGGTTTTCCACCGTAACGCTGAAATCATCTCCTGTAGCCACTGAATCAGCAAATTGTACCTGGAAATCCTCCATGATAGAAAAAAACAAATCATCATCGTTTATTTCAAAGCGCAACTGATGTAGGATAGCTGCTCCTTTATGATAAGAAAGACGCCCGTTGAATATGCGAAATACATCGTTAACCTGAAGCTGCGGGATATAAACGCTTCCGCCCGGTGATGATTTTACGTTTTGATGCACCTCTTTCATCCATTGTGATGCGGACTCCTTGCCCAAAATAAACTCGCGTGACAAATATTCTCCGTAGGAAGCAAATCCTTCGTTGATCCAGATATCGCTCCAGCTGGCACAGGTTACGTTGTTTCCATACCAATGGTGCGCCAGTTCATGGGCTGTGATATCAAATCCGAAGTAACCCATGGTAGAAATCGTCTGGTGTTCCATAGCACCCCCCATGGGTGCATGAGCGTGACCATACTTCTCTTTGGCAAAAGGATAATCGCCCCATAATAGTGATAATACCTCCATCATGGGTTTTACCTGGTCTATGTTTTCCTTGTTTTGTTCAAGCGCCTGAGGGTGGTTGTACAGAAAATTCTGTATGAATACACTATCTTCACTATGGGCCAGGGGTGCATAAAAATTATATTCCTGGTAGTTAGATACCGCCATAGAAACCAGGTAGTAAGCAATAGGATAATAGCTTTTCCATTGATGCAGGATGCGGCCATCGGACAAAACGGTTTTTTCTTCAAGCAGACCATTTGATGCGGCCAGATAGCCCGGCGGGGTGGTAATAGAAACATATACACTGTCGGCCTTGTCGTTGAGCACCTGCTTGCATGGAAACCATTGTCGTGCGTTGTGGGGCTCTGATAAGGTCCATAAAACGTGATCGCCCAAGCCATTCTGCATGGTTTGTATGCCCGCAAAAAATCCTGAGGCCTGCGGTTGTCCGGCATAAAAAACTTCTATATCAACCAGGCTGCCGGCTTCAATTTCATATCCCAGATCTATTTCAACAATTTCTGACTGTTGCGAAAAAGACAAAGGTTCCTCCCCATGCACAACGGCAGATACCGTGACATCATCAATCAGTTCAAGAACAAAATAACGTGTTTGTGCCTGGGTAATTTCTGCTACCACCCGCACAGATCCACTAATTTGAGTGGTGTGTGGCTTTACATTCAGATCCAATCCATAAAACTTAACATCATAATGATGCACCCTGGGATCCTGATCATAAATTTCGCCTCCCTGCACCATATCTGTTTTCTGATGCATACAAGCGGAAGTACAAAAAGCATCTGATTCCATCCTTTTTAACTGTCCGTGTACCGACATACCAAACAATAGCCAAAGCGTGCATGCTGCCACCGTCAATTTAAATTTTTTCATCGTATATGCTTTTACAATATTTACACCGCTTTGATTACTATTGTTTAATGCCTTAGAAAAAATATTCTCCCTTGCCCAAAGGTATAAAATTAGCATAGTTTTCACTCCTGTGCAAAAGCGCACACCTTTTTGTCCACTTACGAACAGTTCAAGACATGGAAACGTCCGAAGGACTTTCCATCATTGCCGTGACGCCTAGCCCCATGAGAAATATATAATATTCCATTAAAGCCCTCATTCCAGACGTTTCCATGTCCTCTGGAAATATTTTCCCCCTTTCTCTATACCGGACACTTTTTGAAAAACAAGCTCCCCACAATAAATCCCCACAAAACTTTGCTGGTTTGCATAGTTTTTTATAGCTTTGCACCAAAATTACAAAATGCTGTATTTGTGTTTTTTAAGGTTTTACCTGTGTGCTTATGTTGGATTTATAACCACACTACGTAATATTTGGCACACAAAATGTAATCGCAGCATAAAACTTTTGAAACCTTATTAGTTTTAACAGAGCAACCCCATGGACACCAGAACAAGAATTATTGAACAAGCTTCTATCATGTTTTTTAAATATGGCATTCGCTCCATCACCATGGACGAAATTGCCGAATCACTGGGAATTTCTAAACGTACCTTATACGAAAACTTTTCTAACAAAGAGGAATTGCTTAAACAGTGTATTGACTTTACCTACCAGGAAGGCAAGAAAATGCGGGATTCCATTTTGCAGGAATATCCCGGGAATCCCCTTGAAATTATTTACCAGCATTTCAGACAGGTTATTATAACCTTCAACAACATACACCCCAATTTTTTCAACGACCTGAGGAAGTATCATTCACAGCTTTGGCGAAAGCACATTGAAAGCAAGCAGGAAGAAAATACAGCCTTCACTCAAAGCATGATTGAAATGGGTATAGCGAAAGGCGTTTTTCGCCAATCTGCTGACCCCATCATCCTCAGCTCTTTGATTCACTCCATGATGCGAAGCATGACCATGGGAGAAATGTTCCCCGAGGCACGGTTTTCCAAAACAGAGGTAGTACGACAGGTTCTCATTAACTTCATCAGGGGACTTGCTACTTCAGAAGGATTAAAAATAATCGATGAAAAATTTAAGTAAACCACCCCTGTTTTCATCACCAAAACTTAAACTGCCAATCTCTTTTTTTAAACTCATCCATAAATATTCAGCCACATTTATCTGACAGCAACAATGAAACAAGCATTAATCTTTTCCCTTACATTTTTTGCAATCCTTTCTCTTAAGGCCCAATCGGATACCCTCTACCTAACCCACGACCGGGCGCTGGAAATGGCCCTTAAAAGCAACCCCACAATTTCCATTGCCCGCCTGGAAAAAGCCAGAGCGGAAGCCAATCTCAGTCAAAACAGGGGCAATCTGCTTCCTTCCTTAAACGCCAGTGGTGCTTATACCCGTAACCTCAAAAAACAGGTGATCTTCTTCCCTGAAGAAATGGCCCCTCTTTTTGGTGGGGTTACAGCCCTGGAAGTTGGAAACGACAACTCGTATATGGGGGGATTTCAGTTTGCCATGCCTCTGTACAACCCAGCCATCTACGCCGGCATTGATGCTGCCCGCAAGGAACTCAACATTGCCCACGAAAACTTCAGATCTCAAACCATCGAGCTGAGCTTCAATGTTCAAAATGCCTGGTACAACCTCCTGCTGGCAAAAGAATCGAAAGAGATCATTCAATATAGCTATGACAATGCCCTGGATAACCTGGAGAATATCCGCAGGATTTCAAATCAGGGACTTGCCACAGAATACGACCTTATCCGTGCCGAGGTACAAACCCAAAACCTTAAACCACAATTATTGCAGGCACAGAATCAATATGAGCTCAGCCTGAATTTTCTTAAGGTCCTTCTGGGCATTGATGCACAAACACCTGTTTCAACAACGGAAACCCTCACCATCAGTTCAGAGAAAATGCTGAGTGAGTTTAATATCCTTTCGGCTCAAAAATCGCTGAACAACAATCCCGATTATATTCGTTTGGGTTTGCAAAAAGACCTTATTCTATTACAGTCAAAATCGCTTAAGGCAACGGTATTGCCTAGTGTAACGGCAGTAAGCAACTACATGTATCTTTCTGAGGCCAATGACTTTAAGTTTTCTGATTACAACTGGGTTAATACCGCCTCGGCAGGATTGCAGGTCAGCATACCCCTGTTCAGGGGATTCACCAACCGCAATCAGGTAAAACAGCTCGAAATAGGTGCTCAGCAATTACAATTACAGAGAGAGTACCTGCAGGAGAACCTCTCGGTAGAACTCAGCAGTGTTCTGGAAAACATGAAGGTCGCCCTGGAGAAAGCGGCAAGTGCCCGTCAAAATGTTGACCTTGCCCAACGAGGATATGAAATAGCCAGGTTGAGATTTGATACCGGCCAGGGTACCCAGCTGGAGATCAACGACAGTGATATGGCCCTGCGAAATGCACGCTTCAATCTCCTGGTGGCTAAACATGAACTCCTGATGGCCCGGATACAATACGACAGGTTATTAGGAGAAACCGCACTCCCCACCAAGAATAATTAAAAGTAACACAAGACAAGATATTCTCACCGGATCGCTCTTATCTTCCGGCAGATCTAACCGTAAAAAACAAATAAATTAATTATCGTAATGGAAACAATAAAACACGCTCAGCTACTCTTAATTCTCTCACTTTTTGTGACCATGGTATCCTGCAATACAGCTTCGCAGGAGGAGGATACCAACAATGCTGTATTGGTAAGAACTTCTCCCACTGCGATGCAAACGGTGTCCAACAATCTGGAATTCACCGGCGTAGTGCAGCCTTTTGAGGAAGCACATATTGCTCCTGCAGTGCCCGCCCGCATCAACAAAATACGGGTAGACGTGGGCGATAAAGTTACCAAAGGACAGCTTCTGGTAGAGATGGACAATACCCAGTTGTTTCAGGCCCAGGTGCAACTAGACAACCTGGCTAAAGAACTTTCACGCATGGATACGCTGCTTAGGGCAGGAGCCGTTACCCAGCAGGCCTTTGATCAGCTCAAAACACAGCACCAGGTAGCCAAAAGCAATATCGACAATCTCTCTACCCATACCCAGGTAAGATCTACCCTTAATGGTGTAGTGACGGCCCGGTATTTTTCGGATGGTGAAATGTTTACCGGAGTCCCCTCTCCTGTGGGAAAACCAGCCATTGTATCCATCAACCAAACCAAACCGGTTAAAGTAATCCTGGGCGTTTCTGAAAGATTCCTGCCTGAGGTAGAAAAAGGTATGACCGCTCAGATAACCACAGAGGTGTATGCCAACAGGATTTTCGAAGGCAAGATAAACAGGATATTCCCCACCATCGACCGCGCTACTGGTACTTTTAAAGTTGAAGTACTTATTGACAATAAAGACGATGTGCTTCGTCCTGGGATGTTTGTCAGGGTAGCCTTAAGCCTGGGTGAACATCAGGCCTTGCTGGTACCGGCACTTTCTGTGTTAAAACAGGCGGGTTCCAACGAACGATTTGTGTTTATTGTTGAGAACCAGCAGGCACAAAGAATTACCGTTGAACCGGGACGCAAATTTAATGACCAGGTAGAGATACTCTCCGGCTTATCTGTTGGGCAACAACTGGTGGTTACCGGACAGCACAATCTTATCCAGGGCTCTACAATAGAAATAACACAATAACAGCACTTCAGATCTCATCTCAATCTTACAAAAACACTTTAAAATCATTTACCAACGTATAAAGCAAAATGAGTATATATAGCACCGCCGTTAAACGACCCATTACCACTTTGGTGATTTTCATTGCCATACTTGTAATGGGTACCTTCAGCCTGCGCAACATGGCTATAGATCTTTATCCCGAGATTGACCCCCCTTTCATCAGCGTTTTTACCATTTATCCCGGTGCCAGTGCTGCCGACATTGAAACCAATGTAACCCGTATGATTGAAGACAATCTTAGTATTGTTACCAATCTTAAGAATATTACCTCCCAGTCGCGTGATGATATTTCGGCCATTACCCTGGAATTTGAATACGAAACCAATCTCGATGAAGCCACCAACGAGATCAGGGATGTCATTGGACGCATCCAGCGTTTTCTCCCCGAAGGAATCGAGCAGCCTACGGTATTCAAATTCTCCTCCAGCATGATTCCGGTCATGATGCTATCGGCCACTGCCGATGAAAGTTATGCTGCCCTGGCCAAGATTCTTGACCAGAAACTCATCAACCCCCTAAACCGTATCGACGGGGTGGGTGCCGTGGGTATATTCGGAGGGCCCGAGAGAGAGATACAGGTGAATGTAGACCCCCGAAAACTCGAAGCCTACAATATTACCGTTGAGCAGCTGGGAGGCATACTGGCGGCCGAAAACATTAATCTCCCCTCGGGTAACCTGAGGATGGGTAACCTGGATTATCCCCTGAGATTCACCGGTGAGTTTGCCGAAAGCGATCGCATCAACAACATAGCCATCTCCAACTTTAATGGAAATCCTGTTTTTGTCAGAGATGTTGCCGTGGTGAAAGATACCCTCATGGATATGACCATTGAGGAAAAAATCAATGGCCAAAAAGGACTCCGTTTATTGGTTCAAAAACAGTCGGGAGCCAATACGGTGAAAATCGCCAGGGAAGTGAATGAGATGCTGGAGGAAATCAAAAAAACCCTTCCCCCGGATATCACGATAGGAACCGTATTCGACACTTCAGAATTCATCAACAATTCCATCAGCAACCTGATCAATATTCTCTATTACGCGGCCATTTTTGTTACCCTGGTGGTGTTGTTTTTTATTGGTCGCTGGAGGGCAACCTTCATCATCATTCTCACCATTCCAGTATCATTGGTCACTGCATTTATTTATCTCTACTTTACAGGCAATACTTTAAATCTTATCTCTCTCTCTTCACTAACCATCGCTATGGGTATGGTGGTTGATGATGCCATCGTGGTGTTGGAAAACATTACCCGTCACATCGAAAAGGGAAGCTCAGCACGCGAATCGGCCATTTATGGCACCAATGAGGTGGGACTGGCTGTTGTAGCATCGACTCTTACGGTGGTAGCCGTATTTCTTCCTATGACACTCATTGGCGGCCTGATGGGGATGTTCTTCCGACAGCTGGGCTGGATTGTAACTATTACGGTAACCGTATCTACCCTTGCTGCCCTTTCGCTTACGCCCATGCTTTCTTCGATTTTTATGAAGTATTCCGCTTCAAAACGCACCGGCCTGGGCCCTAAAACAACTGCCTTTATTGACAAAACACTCGATGGACTCGACAATTTCTATGCCCGCATACTGGGGTGGTCGGTAGGACATAAATGGACTGTTTTTTGGGGAGCCATTATTATTTTCTTTGCGGGATTATTCATGATTCCTTTTATTGGCACCGGTTTCTTTCCGGAAGCCGATAACAGCAATATAAACATAAGTATCGAGCTTCCAACCGGGTTAAGACTGGAGGAAACCACCAAAACGGCCCGTCAGATAGAAGCGCTCATCGAAAACAAATATCCGGAGGTAGAAACCATCAACACCTCGGCCGGTTACAGCACTACAGCCGGTATCTTTGGCAATCCCCGTGCCGGCAGCCATACCATCGATTTCACCCTGGCCCTGGTAAAACCTGACCAACGTGAACGCGACGTATGGCAACTGGCCGATGCCCTGAGGGATGAACTTGTTCTCTTTCCTGAAATCGTAAACTTCTCCATTGAAACAGAAGGAGGCGGAATGACGGCAGGTGCTCCCATTGCCATAGAAGTTTATGGGAATGATTTTGACGTTACTACAGCATTTGCCCTGGAACTGGCCGAAAAGATGAGAGAAATAGAAGGAACCCGCGATGTGGATCTGAGTCGTGGAGCAGAAAAGCCCGAGCTACGTATTGTTCCTGACCAGGAAAAAATGGCCTTGTATGGTTTAAACACCAACACCGTTTCGCGCGCCATAAGAAATCGCATTGAAGGGATGATCGCTACCCGTTTTCGTGAAGATGGTGAAGAGTACAATGTGGTGGTGAGACACAAGGAAGAATTTCGTAACACCCTCAATGACATTGAAAATATTCAGGTGATGAATCCCATGGGTCAGATGATACGCATCAAGGAATTTGCTTCTATTGAAGAATTTTACAGCCCACCCAACATCGAGAGAAAGAACAGGATGCGTTACTTAAATGTAAACAGCCAGCTCTTTGGCCGCTCGCTGGGCGAAGTAACAGCAGATATTCAAAAGGCAATTAACGGGATGGATATTCCCCAGGATGTCACTGTACGCTTTGGGGGACAGATAAAGGAACAACAGGAAGCTTTTGCCGACCTGGTATTGCTACTCTTGCTGAGTATATTTCTGGTATATGTGGTTATGGCCTCACAATTCGAATCCTTCTCCATGCCCTTTATCATCATGCTGGCGGTGCCGTTTTCTTTTACGGGGGTTTTGTTGGCTCTGCTGATAAGTGGCTCAGAAATCAATGTTATTTCCTTTATCGGGGCTATTATACTGGTTGGGATTGTGGTGAAGAACTCTATTGTCCTGATTGATTACATCAATTTGCTGGTAGCACGTGGACGAAGTATTATTACGGCGGTACGGATGGCAGGCAAATCGCGTCTGCGCCCCGTACTCATGACAACCCTTACCACTTTACTTGCAATGATTCCGCTGGCGGTTTCTTCGGCTGAAGGGTCAGAGATATGGCAGCCCATGGGTGTGGCCGTGATCGGGGGATTAGGATTCTCCACCCTCATTACCCTGGTGTTTGTTCCCGTTGTTTATGCCCTGTTTGGCGGCAGAAAAATCAGGAAAGCCAGAAAAAGACAAAGGAAACTGATGGTAAACAGACAATAACCCTTTTATCATGGTGGTGTTGAAAGCCAGCACCACCATCTTTTTATTCTTATTATACTTTTATCATACATTGAAGCGTTCCTAATAATAGAGGCCAACGCAACCTAAACAACAAAATTTGAAAGCATGAAATCAGTATTCATAGTATTCAACCAGGCCCTGGGTGAAAGAGTGGCAGACTTATTGGACTCTCTCAATGCCCGTGGTTTTACACAGTGGCAGGATGTAATGGGCAGAGGAACCGTTAAGGGTGAGCCCCATATGGGAACCCATACCTGGCCGGCAATGAATTCAGCTATAATGACCGTAGTAGATGAAAATCAGGCCGAAAAGATACTCTCCGGTATTAGTAAGATCAATCAAACAGCCGAATTACAAGGCATAAAGGCTTTTTCCTGGAACATTGAGGAAATGGTTTAATTTATACATTCCATCACTAACCCAATATTTAATTCAAATACACCTAATGATGACTTACACTGAAATACATAAAGCCATATCACAAATTCTCAACAAGAAAATGCGGGTTTTTAATAACTCTTCTTCCTATACAGCCAACTTTTATGACGATTTCGGCTTCTCCAAATGGGAACTCAACTGGTTACTCATCAATGTAGAGGATCAGTTTAATATTCGGTTGGAAAACGGACTGGAAGAAAGAATTTTTACCATCAATCAGCTTGTTGCGCTTGTTCATACCGAACAGCAAAGAAGATTCTAAGCCTGATTATTCCTTACCGGATTCATCATATAAGATCATCAATGGCCGAAGCCAGCTTGCGATCCTTTTCCGTCACTACATCACCGGCATCATGAGTGGACAATCGTATTTCAACTTCATTAAAAACGTTTGTCCATTCAGGATGATGGTTCTTCTTTTCACAAACCATCGCCACACGTGTCATGAAGGAAAAGGCCGACACGAAATCCTTAAATGTAAATTTCCTTACCAGGTGGTTGTTTTCTTCTTTCCACATAATTCAATCATTTAAAATTTATACTTCCTATAAGCATCCCTCGCTCTCACATTGAAGAAATAATGATATATTTTTTTGACAGGCAATTAATCATTGAATTACATTGCTAATAATCAATGCTCGTGCTCGTGTTTGTGATTTTTTTCTTCAGTCTTCTGCCTGGTTTTTTCCTGTCCTTGTCTCTCATCTTCTGTCGTTCTGATAGCCACGACAAGCAGGGCCTGGAACAGTAAAAAAACTACCACCAGACTGGTAACAAGCCACAATTTAACTGTTCTTCTTGATTTTTTCATTATCATAATGAAAAGTTTTCTGCATGAATTTGTTTTGTAGATATGCCCAGATCAGAGATTTGCTTTAATAGACTTTTTTGCATAGGTGCAGGGCCACATAGCCAAAACGATCTCTTATGAAAATCCTTAGCACAATGTTGCTTAATCTTATCTCCTGTTATATGTCCCGATTCACCCTGCCAGTCCTCTTCCGGATGACTTAAGTAATAGATAACCTTCAGATCAATATTTTTCCTTTTCTGCATTTGGCTAAGCTCTTCACCAAATACAATATTCCTGATTGTTTTGTTGGCATAAAGAAGTAAAACCGAATGGTCTGAACTTGTAGCGTCCATATGTCTGAGCATACTGATGAAAGGTGTGATACCAATTCCTCCTGCAATAAAAACGATGTTTTTTTCTTTTGGATAAAGAAGGTATGAAAAGCGCCCGTATGGTCCGCGAATAGTTACCTGCTGTTCAGGTTTGGTTTGGGGTATTGTATGGGTGAAATCTCCCGACATCTTAATGGTGGAGCACACAAACCTATCACTTGTTCCACCAGAGGAAATGGTAAAGGGGTGCTCTTCGGCGGGAAATTTTTCCCGATGAAGGGTAAGAAAGTGAAATTGTCCTGGCAGATAATGCTCAACAGCAGAACCAT
>JBEPXC010000124.1:0-10643 GCA_041642035.1 Sphingobacteriia bacterium | reverse complement strand
GATGTATCTATGCTGGGGGCATCAGCCAAAGCCTTTGAGGTTGCCCATGAGGGGTTTGAATATCTTATTAAACAGGGTGACCTTTCTCCCTTTTACCTCGATGCTACCATTGGTTTGCTCAACACCAAATATCAACAGGCTACCTCAGGATTTGAAATTGATTATGAGATGCTGGCTGAGGTTGAGAATGCCTATGAGCGAAATATAAACGAATTAGGTATCAATGCCTTGACCGTATCGTTAATACGCAACCTGGCCAATCTGAAGGCATTCTACCTGAATAATCCACAAGAGGCTTCGCAACTCTTACAGTCCATTATCGATCTGCCTAATGTATCGGCAAGGCTAAAAGCGGAATGCCGTATAGAACTTGGTGATATACTTTTGCTTGAGGGTGAGCTTTGGGATGCTCATCTGCTCTATGCTCAGGTGGATAAAACCTTTCGCGACGATCCCCTGGCGCACGAGGCACGCTTTAAAAATGCCCGGTTGTCTTTTTATATGGGTGAGTTTAAGTGGGCAAGAGCGCAGCTCGATGTGCTTAAGTCGGCTACCTCACGACTGGTTGCCAACGATGCCATGGAGCTATCCATGTTTATTCAGGATAACCTGGGAGAGGACACCATATCGATACCCCTGGCGATGTTTGGCCGTGCGCGTATGCATACCTTTATGAACAATTTCGACCAGGCTTTGCAGGTGCTGGATTCTATCTCAATCGCCTATGACTCACATCAGATCATCGATAATGTAATGCAGGCCAAAGCCCGCCTTTATGTCAAAACGGGTCAGTTTGAAGTGGCCGACAGCCTGCTGGCAGAGATTACCCGTCGATTCCCTGAAGGTCTGCTGGCATCAGACGCACTTTTTCAGCGTGCCCATTTGCAGGAGAGCGTGTTTAAAAACAAAGAACTGGCCATGGAGCTGTATCAGCGGCTTATTGTTGATTATCCCGGAAGTCTGAACACACTGGCTGCACGAAACCGTTTCAGATTCTTGCGCGGCGATTCTACCACCGAAGAAGAGTATTATTTACACCATAATTTCACACCTTGAACAACGTTAGACCCAAGAAACATCTCGGACAACATTTTTTAAAAGACGAAACCATAGCCAAACGCATCGTTGATAGCCTTAGCGGTCATCTTAACTACCATACAGTGCTGGAAATAGGGCCCGGAACAGGCGTGCTTTCCAAATATCTGATGCAAAACAGCAACATCGACTGGTGGGGTATGGATGTTGATCATGAATCCATAGCCTGGCTGAAAAGTCTCTATCCCGATTTTCAGGACCGTATCATTGAAAAGGATATTCTGGGCACCAATCTGGAAAGGATGTTTGGCGGTGAAAAACTGGCCATCATTGGAAATTTTCCCTACAACATTTCCTCGCAGATACTTTTTAAAATACTTGAACATCGCGATAAGGTGGTGGAGATGGTGGGTATGTTTCAAAAGGAAGTGGCCATGCGGGTCGTCGCCAGCCCGGGAGGAAAAGTAGGAGGGATCCTGAGCGTTTTGTGCCAGGCATATTATGATGTGGAGTATCTCTTTCAGGTAGACGAGCATGTTTTTTCCCCTCCTCCAAAAGTAAAATCTGCGGTAATCCGGTTTAAGCGAAATACTACACAACAGCTTGCCTGCGACGAGAGGAAATTTTTTGTAGTGGTAAAGACTGCCTTCAACCAAAGACGTAAGACCCTTCGAAATGCCTTGAAGGTTATGCAAATCAATTGGGAGCTTCCCTCTACCCAACCCCTGGCGGGCAAAAGGGCTGAAGAGCTTGGGGTAAATGATTTTGTGAATATCGTTTTGGCAGCCAAACCCTTGTAAATTTAATGGGCGTTTGTCTGTTAAACTCTATTTAAATCACTAAATTTGCTATACTTACGTTGTACACTATAGTATTTTCTGATAAATCATAATATCATAAGGGTTAAAGAATATGGCGAATAAAAAACTGAAGAACTTTGAATTTGCAAATCATACAGAAAAAGGTAAGATTAGACAAGTTAATACAGATGAAGTAGTATTCTTTGAGTGCGCCAACGGGAGTGTCTTTCTTTTATGTCAGGATAATGAAGAAAAAGAGTTGGAAACAAGCCCCGCCAAACTGGCTGCTCAACGCATGAAATATTACCTGGAAAACGAATATGTTGCCAATCCTACCACGGCCTTATCCAATGCCTTGATATACACCAATGGTTTTATCTATGAATTTGGACGAAAAAATGATGAGTATAAGAATGCATGTGTACATTGTGCCTGTATTCTGATACGCGATAATCAGGCATACTATGCTGCCTTTGGAGAAACCGCTATATTTTTTTATAATGGTAAAAAGATTCACCTCCTGGCCCTGGGTGAACAGCAGAGCGATGCCAATGTACAATATGAGACAGAAAAGACAACTCAGCAAGCTCAGGGTTTTCTCTTGGGCAAAACGCGTGATATCATTCCGGAGGTGAATACCGAACCCCTGTTGCCTGTAAATGGAGATATGATACTATTGGCCAGCAAAGGGTTTTATGCCCGGTTATCTGATAGAAATATACTTAAAGTTATTTCCGATCCTATGCCTGTGCAGACCAAGATCTATCGCTTTGTCGATTTGGCCAGTATAGCCGGTGGAGATGAAAATATCAGCATTCAGCTGATTTCGTTTTATAATCTTGATCAGCAGCAACGAGAGTTCAAGCCCATAGAAGCGCGCCGGCTTGTAACTCCCAAAAGGAGAATTGTTGCCGACAGGAGCGTTGAAGCCAATGCAAAGCTCTCCGGGGGTGTTATGCAGCAATATGGAGAGAAGTATCTCACGGGTCCCGTTAGAATCACTCTCATCGTTATAGGCGCCTTATTGCTGGCTTATATGGTTTACGATCTGTTTATTTACAATCCAATGCCTCCCGTCGAAACATCCCGGCCTCAGGAAGAGACCATAGTGGGGTCTGAGTCTGCAGAAGTCATGCCGGAGATGACCCCACAAGCCAGGCAAACGCCGGCCGATGTGGTATATGTGGTGAAAAGCGGGGATACCTGGGGGAGGATTTATTCACGCTTCGGAGTATGTTCGTGGTTTATCCGTAACCATGCAGATAATAGCCGAAAGCTCGATTCAGATGACAATCCCGTTGCCGGAAGAAGTCTTGACATTCCTCTTGTTTATTCCTCGAAAAAAGAATTGAATCCTGACTTCTATCAGGAGTTCAGCTTGGAGAAAACAGGCTCCCGATGTGAAAATGCCAACCAGGCTTTTCTTGATGCTTTTAAAGCTGCCAATTTTTAAAGCCCCTGAGCCATCGCGGGAGACTTTTGTTTTACTACCCATTGTAGGGTAGTGCGGCTCTTTTGTTCGAGCAGAATTTCCCTGTCCTGTAATATCTCCTTCAGATTGGCCTTTTCGTAATGGCGGATGGTAATGATTTCGCTCTGGGAGTTGTATTTCAGGTGGTAAATTTTTTCCAGATTTTTGAGCAGCAAAGGGGTCTTTATCAGGTCTTCGTCAAAGCAAACTGAAAAGCTCAGGGCAGAGTTTTGCATCAGATTGATTTTTATACCATGGCGTGCAAATTCCGAGAAAATTCGGGAAAGATTGTATTCCGCAATGAAGCTGAAATCTTTGGGAAAGATGGATAATAAGATCTGGTTGGATTTAAAAATGTAGGAGGGATAACTGTTGTCGTTCAAAAACTCTTTATTGATAATACTTCCCTGTTGCTCGGGATGATAGAATGATTTTACCTTGAGGGGGATATTTCTCTTTAGAAGCGGTTTAAGGGTTTTAGGATGAATAACCGTAGCGCCATAATAAGATAACTCTATGGCCTCCTGATAGGAAATGTTTTTAAGCAACTGGGTGTTATTCATGATCTTGGGGTCAGCGTTGAGGAGTCCTGGTACATCTTTCCATATAATTACCTCATCAGCCTTTAGCGTGTATGCTATAATGGCTGCCGTATAATCAGATCCTTCCCGCCCCAGGGTGGTAACGAATCCCTGTGTGGTACCCCCTAAAAAACCCTGGGTAATGGCAATAGGATTCGTGCGTTGATTATTTTTTTTAAACCAGGATACTATTTTAGACTGAATAGCTTTTTCGGTTTTCAACCAGTCGACTCCAGCATCGCGGTAGTTGGAGTCTGTGATGATAAGATCCCTGGCATTAAACCAACGGTTATCGATCTTGCTTTCGTTGAGATACTCCGACACGATTTGGGTAGAAATTATTTCTCCGGTAGATACAATGCGGTCGTATTCATAGTTGTAGTTTTTGCCCGGTGGTTCCTGTATGTAATAGAACAGGTGGTAGAATGTTCTTTCAATAATGTTAAAGATGATGTGGTTTTTTTTTTCGAACAATCCGCTGGCTATGTTTACATGGAAGTTTTTTATTTCATTGAGCATATGCTTTGCTTTGTCAATATTCCCACTGAAATATTCCTGGGTAAGCTGTTCCAGAGCATTGGTGGTTTTTCCCATGGCAGAAATGACTACAATCAAAGGAGCATGTACCTGTTGGGTGATGATTTTAGCCACATTTTTTACCGCTTCAGCATTTTTTACCGAAGCACCACCAAATTTATAGACTATCATAGTGTTGAAGGAATTTTAAAAATGATCAGACAGCAAGAAGACGAAAAAGCCTGTTCAAAACAGGGTTTTGTTTACAAAGTTAATAAAAGCGATCATACAATAAACCCCTGTCTGGTTTTCCAGGCAGGGGTGTAGAGAAAAGGGAAAGAGTAGATAGATTAATTTTCTCTTAAAGCTTCCATAAGTTTTTTACGGGTGAAGAAAATACGGCTTTTCACCGTTCCGATCGATAGGTTGAGCTTATCGGCTATTTCTTTGTATTTGTAACCGGCATTGTACATCTCAAAAGGCCTGCGCTGGTCTTTATCTACCTTTGCTATTTCCTTATGAATTTCTTTGACGCGGTAACTCGAATCCGGCAAGCCAATACTGCTCTCCTTGGAGAGGTTCAGGTAATAAAGATCGTCGGTCTTATCAAGAATAGTATTGTTTCTTATATTTTGACGATAGTTATTGATGAAGGTGTTTTTCATGATGGTAAAAGTCCAGGCTTTGAGATTGGTATCGGCCGTAAACTTGTCTCTGTTTGTTAACGCTTTGACAAATGTTTCTTGAACAAGATCCTGAGCATCGTCATAATTTGAAGTGAGGGTATATGCAAAGTACTTGAGATTTTTTTGTAGGCCGAGTAATTTGTGGTTAAATTCGATTGCTGTCATATCTATCGGGTTTTTAGTTTGTCGTTTAATTATTATGATGTAAAGTTAAACAGAAAAACGCTAAAGTCAAGGTCTTTTTAATAATTTAACAAGGCAAGTTTATTAAATATCACGTTTGGTGAGTAAAGAGCGATGGTTAGTGGAACTTAAATACGAATTGAAATGCTTTATTAATAGGTGTGGGCGCCAATTAGTGTTTAATGATGGCTGCTATATAAATGTACAAAAAAAAGTATCATTAAAAATGTTGGCTTAACTAATGTTCTGATAAATTATCACAAACAATCATGAAAAATGAAAAACCCCGACCGCGAAGCCAGGGTTTTACAGAAAGCAAAAGAAAAATGTTGAAATGATCAGATTCTGTTCAGGTATGTTTTAAACTCGTCAGCATCCTGAATGATCTTAATGTTTTCGGGCAGGGGTTCATTAAGCTGGCCGATCTGATATCCGGCTATAAAAATATCTTTATGGTCAAATCCTTCGGAAATGGTATTAAGGTATTCGGGTATACTTCTAGACTCGAATGCAGCAACAAAATAAGTAACAATAAAATCGGCTTTTCTGATCTTAATGACTTCCAGGATGTCCTTAAGAGGAACCGATTGGCCCAGATAGATGACCTTATGGCCTGTTTTTTTTATCATATAGGAAAAGAACAGGAGCCCCATTTCGTGAAGTTCATTTTCGGGCAAGAACAACAGGAAGGTTTTGGCGTCGGAGCGTGTGCTAAAGTCATGTCCATCGATAGCGATGATTATTTTCTGGCGTATCAGGTTGGAGATAAAATGCTCCTGAGCCGGATTTATAGTGCCCACCTGCCACAAAATACCCACTTTGGTGAGAAAAGCGTAAATGATGTGTGTAATGGTTTTTTCAAATCCCATTTTAATAATGGCCGAGGAGAGTACTTTCTCGAATTTATCTTCATCTAATTCAATCATCGAGATCACCAGGTTGTTGATATAGCTGTCGTAATCGTTAGATCGGTTAGAAATTTCCATTATCTTCTCACACAACTGCCCGTTGGTCATCTTGACGATTTCACTGATTTTAATTCCATGCCGGTTGAGCGAACTGATGTTAAGTAGTTTTTTTAAGTCTTCATCGTTATAGTATCTGATATTGGTATCAGTCCGTTCAGGATTGACTACATTATAGCGTTTTTCCCATATTCGAATGGTATGTGCCTTAATGCCGGTAATTTTTTCAAGATCGTTTATTGAATAGTGAATCATTTTATAAACATTAAAGTGAAAGACAATATGGGGGCGAAATGATTAAACAAGTTGAAACCATGATATTAGGTTAAAAAACTAAAGATGAATTGTATTGTCATCGCTTCTTAAACGAAGATCAAAAGCAAATGTTTACTTTTTAAGTAAAAAAGGCTAAACAAAGTGGAAATAAATGCTTTTCAGTCTGCCTTGGATTAGAGAATCATTTGGCGGAGGATAAAAACTAAAACGCAAAAATGAAACTGATATCTGGTTCATTTTATTTACATTTGCATGATAGATCAACATTACCTTTTCATTCCGAAAACAAAAGTAGTTTGATTGAGCGATTCGAAATAGTAGCCACCAAAACCACCCTGGGGATTATTCTTGATCCTTATACCCATCAACTGCATTTCACTGGAATTTCTTATCCTACCAACCCCATTACCTTTTTTCAACCCGTACTCGATTGGGTGGAACGTTACCTTACCCTGGTCAGTAAGGAAGCTGTGACGATACACATGCACATGCATTATTTTAATACCAGCTCTTCTACCTTTTTATACCGAATCATGGAATACTTTGATGCCTTTCAAAAGGAGGGTGGCAAGGTAAGGATTCTCTGGCATTACGAAGATGAAGATGATGATGTTCTTGATGCGTGGAAAAGTTTGCTTTCCGATCTTGATTTACCTTTGGAAATGGTCAAAATTCCTGCAAAAAAGGCGTGACCACCATCCGTGGGTTTTCTTTATTTATTTTTGTCAAAAAAAAGCATAAGTAAGAAAATTACTGACGCTATTGCGCTATTTTTTTGCTAAATTTGATGAACTGATTATTTATAAAATCCCAAGCTATGGAACAAAACACTTTAGAAATCACAGAGCGTTCTGAAGTGTTTGAGTTTACCAGTGTTAGAGAAATGGTAAATCAAGCACTTCATCAAAATTTTGGCGAGGTTCAACTATCCAATGGTATATCCACCGGATTTCGAGACCTTGATAAGGTTATTAATGGCTTTAAAAAAGGAGAACTTGCAACCATTGCCGTAAAACCCGGAATGGGCAAAACAGCACTTATGCTTTCGATAGCCAATAATGTGGCCATAAAAAACAATCATGCTGTGGCGATTTTCTCTTCTGAAAGGTCAAACTCTAAAATCACAAACCGACTCATTGAAAGTGAAACGGGCATGTCGCTTGACAAGCTTATGAATGGGAAACTTAAACCTAGTGAACGGGATCATATGTTTTCTTTGGTCAATCATATCGCCAAAGCCAATATCTACCTGGATGATACGCCTAACCTGGCTATTGATGAGTTGGTGCTGAAAGCCCGTCAACTCAAAATGAGCAATAGCATAGAGCTGATCATTATCGATTATCTTGAACTCATGGCAGGGAACACCCTGGACCAAAATAACCGCGAAGAGCAGCTCAATGCCATCGTTAGCACACTTAAAGATGTTGCCCTGGAACTGAATCTGCCTATCTTGCTTTTTTCTCAAATTCCTGGTCAATACCCGGCCAATGTATTAAAAAGACCTGCTCTGAGCGATATCCCTGTATATCTTTCCGAGCATTCTGACGTGGTGATGTTTTTGCATCGCTCGGATTTAACCCTGGGCAATGGCAAAGAAAATAGCCATAACGATTTGGTTGAGGTTGTGGTGGGTAAAACCAATGCACAAAAAGATGAAAGTATTGTTGAACTTAGATTCATTGCGAGTCTGGCAAAATTTGCCGACAAATAATCATCAGTTTAAAATCATTATAAATTAACAAAAACAGCCTGCTGTATGTATTTTACAGTAGGCTTTTTTGTAATTTAGGCGAAATATTTAAAAATTCGAGCATGGCAATTTATAATGAAATAGAAGAAAGAAAGAATTCGGTAATTGAAGTGGCAAAGTTAATGCTTCTGGCAGCACGCACAGCTCCCAAAGGCAAGGGTACTGATAATATGGAAATGGTGTTATTGACCGATAACGAAATTCGGCTGCTTGCCATGGAAATGAGGAAAATCGGCGAACAAGAAGAATATGATATTTTCTTAAGAGATGCCGATAATGTGTTGGCTAATGCCGATGCCGTAGTGCTCATTGGGACTCGCATCAAAACATTGGGGCTAAAAGTGTGTAGTCTGTGTGGGTTTGCAAATTGCGCCAGCAAAGAAGAACACCCCCTTATTCCCTGTGTGTACAATACGGGTGATTTAGGCATTGCTGTAGGGTCGGCAGTTGCCGTTGCTTCCAATCATCATGTCGACAACAGAATTATGTACACAGCAGGTCTGGCTGCCTTACAGATGGATATTTTTAGCAAAGGAGTTAAGATTGTTTGGGGAATTCCTCTTAGTGCAACCTCTAAAAACCCATTTTTCGACCGAAAGAAGTAAGATCACAAAAGCACTATAGATCGTATGATTTTATTTGTAAAACCCCGCTTTCAGGTGGGGTTTTTCTTTACCCTAAAAACCCGTAATTTTTCTCCTCACCCACAAAAAAAATCTTTTAGTATAAAGATAGATTTCTCTTGATATTCTGTATTAATGCACTGAAGATTGCCGGACAAGATTAGGCCTGCCCAATCCCCTGCATTGATTAGGGTATAAAATTATTATTTGCTCAATTCGTCTCTGTTTTGAACTTCTTTATGGTAATATGTGTTTTAATTTTTATTAATAGAAATAGCTCTTTGAACGTGTAATATAGAAATAAACTTAACGAGTATGAAAAGGAATTCAAATATTGTGACCTCCGGAGGTAAGCCTGTAACATTGATGGGCAAACTCATAAAACAAGGGAGTCATGCAAAAAATTTTACAGCTGTAGGCATAGATATGCAGCCCGTAAAGCTTAGTGACTATCAGGGTAAAATAAGGATCATCTCTTCGGTTTCATCCGTAGATACCGATGTATGTGCCGAACAAACCCGAAGATTTAATCTCGAAGCCGCCAAACTTGACAATGTTCAGATCATAAACATATCATGCGACTTACCTTTTGCCCTGAAAAGATTTTGTGCTGCTGAAGGAATTGATAAAGTTACAGCCGTTTCTGATCATAAGGAAACCGACTTTGGCGTAAAGTATGGTTTGTTGGTTGAAGAAACCCGTCTGTTGGCCAGAGCCATTATTATCATCGATCAATATGATATGGTGAGATATGTTGAGGTAGTGAAAGAGATTAACGATCAGCCTGATTATGATACAGCCATTGCCCAGGCAAAAAAGCTGCTATAGGGCAATAACAGTTTTACCTCCCATAAAAAAAGCGGACCCTTTTATAACAGGATCCGCTTTTTTTTTTATATGATAAGTGGGTTATTTTACTTCTTCAAAATCAACATCGGTAACCTCACCATCGTTTTTGCCGTCATCTTTTCCCTGGCTTTGTTGAGAGGACTCATCGGCTTGTGCGCTCTCTGCACCTTGTGCCTGGGTAGCGTTGTACATCTCTGTGCTGGCCGCTTCCCATGCTGCATTAACACTTGCCAGAGCAGCGTCTATAGCCGCCAGATCTTTATTCTTATGAGCGGTCTTCAATTCTTCAAGAGACTTCTCGATGGGTTCTTTCTTCTCTGCAGGTATTTTGTCTCCAAATTCTTTGAGTTGTTTTTCTGTCTGGAAGATCAAACTATCTGCGGCATTAATCTTTTCAGTCTCTTCTTTAGCCTTTTTATCGGTTTCTGCATTTTCTTCGGCTTCTCTCTTCATTCTTTGAATTTCGTCGTCGCTAAGTCCGCTGGAAGCTTCAATTCTGATGTTTTGAGACTTGCCGGTGGCCTTATCTTTGGCCGAAACATTAAGGATACCATTGGCGTCAATATCGAACATAACCTCAATCTGAGGAATTCCTCTTGGAGAAGGGGGTATACCATCCAGGTGGAAACGTCCTATCGTACGGTTGTCTTTTGCCATGGGTCTTTCTCCCTGCAGGATATGAATCTCTACAGATGTCTGGCTGTCGGCAGCGGTAGAGAAGGTTTCAGTTTTCTTGCTGGGGATTGTAGTATTGGCTTCAATCAACTTGGTCATTACACCCCCTAAGGTTTCAATACCCAGCGACAAAGGCGTAACATCCAACAGAAGGACATCTTTAATCTCCCCACTCAATACAGCTCCCTGAATAGCAGCACCCAGTGCAACTACTTCGTCAGGGTTTACGC
>JBEPXC010000123.1:0-10691 GCA_041642035.1 Sphingobacteriia bacterium | reverse complement strand
ATTCATGGCATTTTGCAATTCTTCCTTCAGTTCGTTGAAGATATCTTTTACAGTACTGATCTTTGTGGCCAGGTAAGCATTGCTGCCCGCAAAGGCATATCCGCTTTTCATATTGCCTTTATAGGCATTGTATAATGCCGAGATGATGCAATACGGACTGCTGGAAATGTCGCAGGTTCTGATGCAATGAAACGGACACTTGATAGGGGTTTTAAGCCCGTCGCGTACTTTATCTATAAAACTGTTTTTTACCGCTCTTCCCGGCATTCCCACCGGACTTTGGATAATCTCTATATCATCCTGGGTAGCATTGATGTAGGTTTGTTTGAATGCCGCGGAGGCATCACATTCTTCTGAGGTAACAAAACGGGTTCCCATTTGTACTCCGCTTGCACCTTTTTGCATTATGTTATATATATCTCTTCCCGTATAGATGCCACCGGCTGCTATAACAGGTATTTCACGGTTATATTTGTCTTCAAAATACCGTGCAACATCCACCACCTGTGGGATCAACTCTTCCAGGCTATGGGTATTGTCATTGATCTGATCTTTTTTAAAACCTAAATGTCCGCCCGCTTTAGGTCCCTCCACCACGATGGCATCGGGCAGATAATCAAATAGATTTTTCCATTTGTCGCAAATGATTTTGGCTGCTCTTCCCGAGGATACAATAGGAACCAGTTTGGTTACACTATCGTTGGTGAGGAACTTGGGCAAATCCATAGGTAAACCCGCCCCGGCAAATATCACATCTACTTTTTCTGAGATGGAAGTACTTACCAAATCGGCAAAGTTGGTCATGGCCATCATGACATTCACGCCAATGACGCCTTTGGTCTTTTCTTTTGCCTTTCGAATCTCTTTTTTGAGTCCTTCAATGTTGGCATCCAGATAACTTAAGGCCGTATTGCGATGAACCAACCCTAGACCTGCTGCCGATATTACACCTACTCCTCCCTGATTGGCCACTGCTGAGGCAAGTCCTGACATAGAAATACCCACGCCCATACCCCCCTGGATGATGGGTACAGGAATTTTCAATCCACCTATATTTAATTCTTTAACCATGACTTTTTTATTAATAGTTTTAAACGATTGTAAAAGTAATATAATTTTACCTCATTATATCCGATGTAATCTATTTTAGGGTATTTTATTATTAACCCCTTAGGCTTGATTTGCTGCAATGCTGGATGAAAGGTGTAGTGTTGGTTTTTTAAAATCCAGGAAAGAAAAGTCCGCTATCCCTCATATTTTGCTTCATCACTCGCCTGGGGCCTCGTGCTGTGGTTGCACCAACAAAAGATGATCAGCAATAAGTACAACAACCGGTAAATTCAATAAGGCAAAAGAAGAATAGGCTATCCCAATACCATACCTACTATAGTAGCACTCATCAGAGCAGCCAGGGTACCCCCCAGTAGAGCACGCATGCCAAACTGAGAAAGCAATACCCTGCGCGTTGGTGCTAATGAACCAATTCCACCAATTTGAATGCCGATGCTTGCGAAATTGGCAAAACCACAGAGCATATAGGTTGCCATAATAATAGTCTTAGGGTCAGCAAAGGCTCCTGCATTTTTTAACTCAGCCAGACTTACGTATCCGATAAATTCGGTCATAATGAGTTTTTCGCCCAGTAAACGACCGGCAAGAGTGATATCGGGAAGGCTGATGCCAATGAGCCACATGATGGGAGCGAAGGTATACCCCAGAATGAATTGCAGCGAAAGACGATTGTATTGACCGTCAGTAAAGTCAGCAATAATCGCATTGAGTTGTGTCCAGTCGCCTATTTTGCCAACAATGAAATTAAACATGGCGATAAAGGCTATAAACACAAGAAGCATAGCGGCTACATTGGCTGCTAATTTAAGACCTTCGGTAGTTCCGTTAGAGATGGAATCGAGTATATTACTACCTATTTTATCTTTGGTAATCTCTATGCTTTGGTTTATTTCTTCGGTTTGAGGAAAAAGAATCTTTGATACCACCACCGCTCCGGGGGCTGCCATGATAGATGCTGCCAGCAAATGCTTGGCGAAGATGAGTCTTTGCACCGGATCATCACCTCCCAGGAAACTTATGTAAGCCGCAAGCACCCCTCCGGCCAGCGTAGCCATGCCTCCGGTCATAACCAGAAGGATCTCTGATTTATTCATGGTGGGCAAATAAGCTTTTATCATTAGGGGCGACTCTGTTTGGCCCAGGAAAATATTTCCTGCTACAGAAAGACTTTCTGCTCCTGATAGTTTCAAGGCTTTGGTCATCAGCCAGGCCAAGCCATACACCACCTTTTGGATGATGCCTAGATAAAACAACAAACTGGTAAGGGCTGAGAAAAATATGATCGTTGGAAGAACCTGGAAGGCAAATATAAATCCGTAGGTTTCGGTATTGAGAAAGCCTGCAAAAAGAAATTCTGTACCTTCTTTAGTGAAATCAAGAATCACCACAAATATCTTTCCTATAATCTCAAAGAAATACTGTATGGCGGGCACCTGCAAGATCCCAAATGCCAATACCACCTGGATGGCCAGGCCAATGGCTACCAGTTTCCATGAAACAGCCTTGCGGTTGGCACTAAAAACCCATGCTATGCCAATTAAGACCAGCATTCCAAACAATCCACGCAGAATATTGGTTATGCCAAAAGAAAAGGTCTCTACTTCTGCCGGGTTATTTTCTTCAGCATCCATGGCTATCAACTCCGCTTCGGTAGGATGACCCGATAATAGCGTATCAGGAGTAATACCATCCATTTCTGTTGTATCAGCAAGGATTCCTGTTTCCCTTTGTACCTGATCAGACAAGGGGGCAGTAGTTTGGGCCACCCCAGGGGCTGAAATTACAATAAGTAACAACAAAAACATAGAAGTTAACCAGGGGATAGCAGCAATTTGTTTATTCATCTTAGCAGGTTTAGGGTGTAATGAAGGCGTCTTTTATTACCTGCCTGCGATGTTCGGTTATACTCTATGGGAATATAAAAAAGCAGGCAGTAAAAACCGCCTGCAAACCTATTAATTTTTTTTCAAACTATGTTAAGCCTTATTAAAAATAATCCCCTCTTTACAAAAATTATTTGGAAGCCTTTCTTTTATTGATTTCGTCTCTTATTTTTGATGCTTTCTCATAGGCTTCCTCATCAATGGCCGCCATAAGAAGATCTTCCAATTCCTTTACGGTGAAGTTTTCGTAATCTGTTGCTACGGGTTCTTCAACAGGGTTCATATCTTCAGGTGCGGTCTTATCTTCATCCTGAAGAACGATACCGGCAGCACTGAGAATCGACTCATAGGTGTATATGGGGCATTTAAACCGAACGGCCAGGGCTACGGCATCACTGGTGCGAGAATCTATTTCTACTTCTCTTATACCGTCAAAACATATCAGTTTGGAATAAAAAATCCCTTCGGCAAACTTATATATGATGACTTCCTTGATGATGATGTTGAAGGTTTGGGCAAAGTTCTTGAGCAAATCGTGGGTAAGAGGACGCGAAGGCTTCATCTTTTCCAACTCAATGGCGATGGCTTGTGCCTCAAAACTCCCAATGATGATGGGAAGTCTTCTTTTTTCTCCCTCTTCTCCCAGTATCAGGGCATAGGCCCCCGACTGTGACTGACTGTATGAAATCCCTAAAATCTCTAATTGAATCTTTTCCATTAAACAATATCAGTTTATTGTTTTGTTATGTTGCTTTTAGTTGGTCTTGAATCTTTCCGTTTTGTAATGCTTTGGGTCGTCTTACTCTTTAGGCAATCCAACCATGGCTATCTAAACGTTTAATTTCAACCGATAAACAGGTCTATTTATATGTTTTCCCTGGGTTTTTGCAAAATTAGTTTTATTTTATGACTTGTGGTTATCCATTACCGATTTTTCACGCTTCCATTTCTTGGTATAGAATTAACATGAGCTCAATAAGGCAAACGGCTTAAAGCTTGTTGTGTTCAATGCGCATACATCTATTTTATAAAAAGTGATGCTTTCTCAAACCTCAACCTCAACTTTACCCTCAAGCTCAAACTCAACCTTCATAATATTAGAACACAGAGGACGCAGAATACACTGATTTACGCTGATAGAGGAACGGGTGGGTCGGTATTAAAGCATCTTAAGCAAATCTTTTCAAAATCTTTTGGGAAATAATGTTAATTGGATGAGATTAATTTTTATTTTTGCGCCAACTCGATTATTCAGTTAAACTTATTGTCTCATTAAAATACAGGAGGAAAAAATGCCATTAATATTCTGGTTAGTACCATTTAGTGCTTCTATGGCCTTGATATTTGCTTACATCTTTTTCAAGAAAATGATGCAGCATGATGAAGGTACCGATATGATGAAAAAAATTGCGGAGCATGTGCGCCAAGGTGCATCAGCATACTTACGTCAGCAGTACAAAGTAGTAATTGTTGTATTTATTATCATTACCATTATTTTCAGTATACTTGCTTATGTGCTTGAGGTTCAGAATCCATGGGTTCCCTTTGCCTTTATAACAGGCGGTATGTTTTCAGGTCTGGCCGGTTTCTTTGGCATGAAAGCCGCCACTTATGCCTCTGCACGTGTAGCTCATGCCTGCCGTACCTCTCTCAATGCCGGATTAAAGCTTGCCTTTCGCAGTGGTGCCGTTATGGGATTGGTTGTGGTAGGTCTGGTGTTGGTTGATATCTCCATCTGGTTTACTGTGCTGAATTATTTTATCGAAGAAACCTCTGACGGGTATAAGTTGATGACCATCACGGCCATCATGCTTACCTTTGGCATGGGGGCTTCTACACAGGCTTTATTTGCCCGCGTGGGAGGTGGTATTTTTACCAAAGCTGCCGATGTGGGGGCCGACCTGGTTGGTAAAGTGGAAGCAGGTATTCCCGAGGATGATCCACGCAATCCTGCTACCATTGCCGATAATGTTGGTGATAATGTTGGCGATGTTGCGGGTATGGGTGCCGACCTGTTTGAGTCTTTTGCTGCTTCCATTCTTGCTACTGCCTTGCTTGGTGCTGCCGCTTTCCTCGGTGTTAATCCTGAGACAGGCCTGAAATTTGGCCTTGATATACAAACCAACGCTGTACTTGCCCCTATGCTTATTGCATCTGTGGGTACGCTGCTGTCTATATTAGGTGTTTTTATGGTCCGTACCAAAGAAGGTGCTACTCAGAAACAACTCCTTAAGTCCCTCGGCCTTGGGGTAAATGTAAGTGCAGTACTCATTGTAATTTGTTCTTTCTTTATTCTGTATTTTCTGGGTTTACCCAATTACATCGGTATTTGGGGTTCTATCGTAGTGGGTTTGATGGCTGGTATCGGTATAGGTCAGTCAACCGAATATTACACTGCTTCGGCGTATAAACCTACCCGTAATATCGCTGAATCAGGTAAAACCGGCCCGGCTACGGTTATTATTTCAGGTGTGGGCACAGGCCTGATCTCTGCTGCTTTTCCTATGGGTATTATTGTTATTGCTATTACCCTGGCCTATGCTTTTGCTACTTCTTTTAGCTTTACCGCCGATACGATGAATATTGGTCTATATGGTATTGGTATCGCTGCAGTAGGTATGCTTTCTACCCTGGGTATCACCCTGGCCACCGATGCGTATGGTCCTATTGCCGACAATGCCGGTGGTAATGCCGAGATGAGTGCTCTGGGTGCTGAAGTAAGAAGCCGTACCGACGCGCTGGACTCTTTGGGTAATACGACTGCTGCAACAGGCAAAGGTTTTGCTATTGGTAGTGCTGCCCTTACCGCATTGGCCTTGTTGGCATCCTATTTTGAGGAAGTACGCATGATGTTTGTTAAATTCCTGGATAGACCACAGGAACTTATTAATGGAGTGCCTGCTATTGACGCGCAGTTTATTGATTTCGTGCAGCATTACGAAATTCACCTGATGAACCCCATGGTGATCGTAGGTTTATTTATTGGTGTAATGGCTGTATTTCTCTTTAGTGGTATGACTATGAATGCCGTAGGACGTGCCGCACAAAAAATGGTTGATGAAGTACGTCGTCAGTTTAGAGAAATCCCCGGAATCATGGAAGGGAAAGCCGAACCCGACTATGCACGTTGTGTGGCCATTTCTACCAAAGGAGCTCAGTCTGAAATGCTCTTGCCCTCTATAGTAGCCTTACTTATTCCTGTGGTCGTTGGATTGATCTTTGGCGTTGCCGGTATAGCCGGTTTGCTTACCGGAACCATTACCAGTGGGTTTGCTATGGCTATTTTTATGGCTAATGCCGGTGGTGCCTGGGACAACGCCAAGAAATATGTTGAAGAAGGTAATTATGGCGGGAAAGGCTCTGAAACACATAAAGCAACCGTTATTGGTGACACTGTGGGTGATCCTTTTAAAGATACATCGGGCCCCAGTCTTAACATTCTTATCAAACTGATGGTTATGGCTTCTGTTGTTACCGTAGGTGTGGCCGTAAGCTATAGCTTATTTTAAACTATACGGATTAAAGGTAAAAAAAGACCCCGGAGCAATCAAATGCTTCGGGGTCTTTTGCGCAGTACTTTTTTTTTATATTCTTCCAGATGCTTCGCGCTCTCGTTTTTCTTCCAGCTTCCAGCTCCGAGCTTCCAGCCCTCGTCCCTCCCATTAAAAGGAAGGGCCTGTCTTTAAGCTGGTTAATGTAATCAGAACCTACTGTGCATAAGATTCTATGGGTTCGCAGGTGCAAATCAGATTGCGGTCGCCATAGGCATCATCAATGCGGGTAACAGGGGTAAAATATTTTATTTCCTGCGACCAGGGCATGGGGAAAGCAGCCCTTTCGCGCGAGTAGGGCATATCCCATTCGCTGTTGATGAGCATGGCCGCTGTATGCGGTGCGTTTTTGATCAGGTTGTTTTCTTTATCGGCCCCGCCTTCTTCTATTTCGCGAATCTCGGCGCGGATAGCCAGCATAGCATCTATAAAGCGGTTCAGCTCCGATAGGGGCTCACTCTCTGTGGGCTCCACCATCAGGGTGCCTACCACCGGGAAAGCAACCGTTGGTGCGTGAAATCCATAGTCCATCAGTCGTTTGGCTATGTCAATGGCATCAATGCCTGCACTGCGCTTAAAGGGGTTGCAGTCAAGAATAAGCTCATGAGCCGACCAGCCATTTTTGCCCAGGTAAAGCACCTTGTATTCTTTTTCAAGAGATGCTTTGATGTAGTTGGCGTTAAGGATGGCAATGCGGGTGGCCTCGGTAAGTCCCTGGGCGCCCAGCATCTTAATATATCCATAGGTGATGGGTAGTATAAAGGCGCTTCCGAAAGGCGCCGCAGATACCGCATGGATACCCTGCTCACCACCGGTCTTTACCATGGTATGAGAAGGCAAAAACTTAACCAGGTGTTCGGCTACCCCGATAGGACCAACACCGGGACCACCACCGCCATGGGGGATGGCAAAGGTCTTATGAAGATTTAGGTGGCAAACATCGGCACCACAGATGGCCGGATTGGTCAGGCCAACTTGTGCATTCATGTTGGCACCATCCATGTAAACCTGCCCACCATTGTCGTGTACGATCTGTGTTACCTCCAGGATAGTCTCTTCAAATACCCCATGGGTAGAGGGATAAGTAACCATAATGGCTGCCAGGCTATCTTTGTTGTCTTCGGCTTTCTTTCGCAGGTCATCGATGTCGATGTTTCCTTTATCGTCACATTTTACCACCACCACTTTGGTGCCTGCCATTACCGCACTTGCAGGGTTGGTGCCGTGGGCAGAAGAAGGGATCAGGGTAATGTTGCGATGTTCTTCCCCCCGACTTTTATGATAAGCCTGGATCACTGCCAGACCGGTATACTCACCCGATGCACCGGAGTTGGGCATGAAAGTGAGCGCAGCAAAACCAGTAATTTCGCACAGGTCTATTTCGAGATTACGGATCAGTTCTAAATAGCCATCGGCCTGATCAACAGGCACAAAAGGATGGATATTGGCAAATTCGGGCCAGCTTAAGTGAAACAACTCTGCGGCTGCATTCAGTTTCATGGTACAGCTGCCCAAAGGTATCATGGTGCGGTTGAGTGCCAGATCTCTGTTTTCGAGCTTCTTCATATAGCGCATCATTTCCGTTTCGGAATGATAGGAATTGAATACCGACTGCTGAAGGAAATGCGATTTGCGGGTTAAATCGGCAGGGAAGGTTTTTATTTTTTCGCATTCCTTAGGATCGCATACAAATTCCTGATATTCCTTGTGATTGGCAATGGCAAAAATCTCGAGCATTACATTGATGTCTTCCAGAGCGGTTGTTTCGTCAAGGCTGATGCCTATATTTTTTTCATCAATAATGCGGAAGTTCATGTTCTGGGCCTCTGCCATCTGCTTTATTTTGTCGGAGAAAACATTCTCGGGCAGTTGGATTTGCAGGGTGTCGAAGAAATAGTCATTGACCTGGGTGTAACCATATTTCTCTACTTCCTGCGATAATACACCCGTCAGAATATTGATATGACGGGCAATTTTAGTAAGCCCTTTGGGCCCATGATAGGCGGCATACATCCCAGCCATGACCGCCAAAAGGGCTTGTGCGGTACAAATATTCGAGGTTGCTTTTTCTCTTTTAATATGCTGTTCGCGTGTTTGAAGAGCCATGCGCAGGGCTGAATTTCCTAAACGATCAACCGAAACACCAATGATACGGCCAGGAATCTGCCGTTTAAACTCATCTGTGGTAGCAAAATAACCCGCATGTGGGCCACCATAGCCCATGGGGACACCAAACCGTTGGGTCGAGCCCACTACCACATCGGCTCCCCATTCGCCCGGAGGAGTCAGTAGAGTCAGACTAAGCAGATCAGCGGCCACCACAAGTTTCATCTGGGCAGCCTTTACTTTTTCTGTAAAAGGCTTATAATTTATTATCTTGCCTCTCTCATCAGGGTATTGTATCAAAGCACCAAAGAAAGTATCGTCGAAGCTTATTTCATCACATTGGTCTATAATCAGTTCTATCCCCAGGGGAGTAGCCCGGTTTTTAAGGACATCGATGGTTTGGGGGAAGCATCGATGGCATACAAAGAATTTATTTACCCCCCGCTTCTGTGCATCACGACTTCTGGAGTTGAAAAGCATAATCATGGCTTCGGCAGCGGCAGTAGCCTCATCAAGCAGCGATGCATTGGCTATTTCCAACCCGCTGAGATCGCTGATGAGGGTTTGAAAATTCAACAGGGCCTCCAGGCGTCCCTGCGAAATCTCTGCCTGATAGGGTGTATAGGCGGTATACCAACCCGGGTTTTCAAGAATATTGCGCTGGATTACACCCGGGGTGATGGTATTGTAATAACCCATGCCGATATAGGTCTTATAAATTTTATTCTTACTGCCCAGGGCTTTCAGATGATTCAGATATTCGTACTCATTGAGTCCCGGGGCCAGTTTTAGCGATTCCTTCAGGCGGATGGCTTGGGGTACCGTTTGATCTATCAGCTCATTAACCGATGAAACACCAGTCCTGGAAATCATTTGTTCAATGTCTTCAGCACGTGGGCCATTGTGTCTTGATATGAAGTTGTTTGTTATCATGATTTAGGATTAAATTTTATGATGGATTTAAAGGGTAAAATGTGTCGGTTTTGATGTTGGTGTTGATAACAGCCTTGTATGCATTTTGTTTACCACTCTGGCTGTTTCCTCTGTACATGAAGGAAACCCGGTTGTAGTTCTTTTTGCAGTGAACGAAAACCTGGCAAAGCAACTGAAGGTAACCATAGATACTAAAAAACATTGCGTGTCGCATAAACATCAGGCCTAAAAAAAATCCGGCACAAAATTATTGAAAATATTTGCACCGGATTATAAATTCATGTTATTTGGCAATTAGCTCAGTTCATGTTTTTTTGAGCAAAACTCCTGCCTGCTTCCAGTGCCTGCAAATTAAGCTGTACCATTTCATCTCCTTTTTTGCCAAAAAGGAAGCTGATGGCTTTTTGGAGCATCTGATAGTCCAGGTCCAGGAAAGGAGATGCTGCACCCAGCATGACCATGTTGGCTGTCCTTACCGATCCCAGTTCGCTGGCAATAGATTCTGCATCGAGAGCCACATGATGGGTGAGTTTTTTTATCTCGGTCATCAACACTTCCTCAGAGGGATAATCCGGTATATTGATATAGGGTTTGGTATTGGTAACTACCCAGCCCTCTTTGCTGAGATAAGGTAAATATCTGAGCGATTCCATGGGTTCTACCGAAAGGATCATGTCGGCTTTGCCGTGTGGAATCAAATCTGAGGCAATGGGTTTATCCGACAGGCGCAGGTTACTTTGTACATCGCCACCACGCTGGCTCATGCCATGTACTTCGGCCTGCTTAAGATACAAGCCCGATTCTACCGCTGCATAGCCTATAATGGCCGCAATAGACAAAATGCCTTGTCCACCCACTCCGGCTAAAATGATGTCTTTTTTCATAAATAAGGATGTTTTTTATCAGATGATGTCAACAACTGTCCTTCGAGCTGCATAAAAAGTTCTGGCACAATGAGACTCATCATCTTTTTGTATGTTTTGATAAAAAGGATTGCTGTTTTTGGGGATGATAAGGCTAGGACTTCTGCTTGTGTTTATCACGCATACGCTTGTTGAGGGTCTGGATGCACTCGCGGCGCGGAATAATAACACTTACACCATCGTATTCGAGCTCCTCAGCAATGACCGAAACGTTGTCCTCATGC
>JBEPXC010000122.1:0-10912 GCA_041642035.1 Sphingobacteriia bacterium | reverse complement strand
CCTTTGAGAACATTGCTACCGATATTGTTAAAGTTCTCGATCATCTGCACATCAGGCAGGCGCATTTCGTAGGCGTTTCTATGGGTACCATTATCGTTAGAAAACTTGCGGGACTTCGTAAGGATTGTGTAAAATCGATGATACTGGTAGGGGCAATAACCCGATTGAATCTCAAATCACGATTTCTGGTGAGGATGGGTAGAACATTCCACCAGGTAATCCCTTATATGTGGCTTTACAAGGTTTTTGCTTTTATAATTATGCCGATGGATCAACACGAGGAGTCGCGTAATGTTTTTATACGGGAAGCCCGGAAGCTTGCAAGGCATGAATTCATCAGGTGGTTTAAGCTTACCCGTAGACTTACCGCGAAGCTCAGACAAATGGAAGCGGAGGATCCGGGCTTACCTATTCTGTATGTTATGGGTGACCAGGATTATATTCTTCTGGAACCGGTAAAAGAACTGGTGAGTAAATATAAAAACCGTTCCCTGGCCATCATGGAAAAATGTGGTCATGTGGTTAATATAGAAAAATCAGAGGCTTTTAATGAATTAACGATTGATTTTATACACCAATTGAACTATAAAACACCATTCGCAATCGGATGAAATTAATTACCTTTACTGTATAAATTTTATTCTTCTACAATATAATTGAAAAAAAACGGTTCAGAGAATGTAGCTGTCGTATAGTTTTATTTCATTATTATTAACTCAAACTCATTTTTGTTATGTTCCGGATTAAAAATCATATTATTGTGTTGTCGATTTCTATTGCCATATTCCTGTGCACCAGTTTATCATTAAAGAGCCAGGAAGTCCCAAGCGTATTAAATGAAGGTACTCTCGAAGAACAATATGATTACTTGCAGCAAAGAACGCTCATTTATAATAACTTCCGTGCTATTCGGGAAGATATGTTTCAGAAAATAAAACGCAATTCAATGGATTCTCTCAATAGAGCTTTTGCTGAAATACGGAATCTGAATCAGGAAATTGCAATTCACGAAGAAGAAAAGGACTCTTTACGCATGGTCTTAGACGCCACCATTGAGGAGAAAAATGAAGCCATAGAAGAACGAGACAGCCTGTTTTTATTCGGTATTCCCATGAGCAAAACCTTTTATAATGTTTTTCTGTGGACAATTATTGGAATTCTTGCCCTTCTCTTTTTAATATCGGGGATTTTATATAAGAGGTCAAATGTTATAGCCAGTCAAAAGACCAGAGAAATGAAAGAACTCCAGAATGAATATGATGAGTATCGTAAATCATCAAGAGAGCGATTCGAAAAACAATCGATCGATCATTTTAATGAGCTAAAACGCCTGAAAGGAATCTAAGCCTTCAGGAAGAAGTTGCCTCACTTTCATAAATCATTTTCCTGGTGATGCCCCCATCCAGTATGTAGTTTTGGCCTGTAATGAATTCTGCCTTGTCTGAAAGCAAAAACCAGCAAAGCTCTGCTACATCCTCTGGACGACCAATTCGACCTACAGGATGTTGAGCATGATGTTTTTCTGCCCATAAAGTGGTCTTGCGTTCCCGCTTTTTCTTCCACGGTTCCACGTCTATCCATCCTGGGCTGATACAATTCACCCGGACATCAGGTTGAAGGCTCATGGCGAGTGCGTGGGTAAGCGACAGAATTCCTCCTTTTGAAGCGGCATAAGCCTCACTATCGGGCTCCGACATTAGGGCCCGGGTACTGCAGATGTTTACCACGGATCCCTTGTTTTTAATTAAATTGGCTCTTAGGCCCTTTACAGTAAGAAAATAGGAGGTGAGGTTGATGGAGAGGGTTCTGTTCCATTCGTCAAGACTTAATTCCTGTAGGGGCTTAAATTCAGATATACCCGCATTATTTATTAAATATCTTAGGGAAGGTCGCTGTTGGGTAATGCTCTGCAAGGTCGTTGTTAAAAGCTTTTCATTTGAAACATCACAAAATATGGTATTGCTCATGTGCTTTTGATCGTTTTCAGCATCAAAATCCGACAAGGCCTCTTTGTCATTATCAATAATAAAAACAAAGATTTTCTCCTTCATGAGCTTCAGGCTGATGGCTTTGCCAATACCCTGGGCTCCACCCGTTACTATTGCTGTAAACATAATTCATTTGTTTTAATGTATCGTAAAGTTAATCATTTAAAAGGCTACTTTGTCTTTTTAAAGCATTCTTTAAGACTTGACACGGCCTTGTTTAGCGACAAATAAATTGTTTTTATATGAAAAAAGTCATGGGGTAAAACAGGCTTACCCCATGACAGTGGCATTATTCGAATAATCCTTCCACCGAAAGATAACGTTCACCGGTATCATAGCAAAAAGTTAAAATTTTAGATCCTTTAGGAATTTCAGGAAGTTTTTTGCTTACCGCTGCCAGAGAAGCACCCGAGGAAATGCCTATGAATATACCTTCTTTAAGGGCGGCATTTCGGGTAAATTCAAAGGCTTCTTCTTTGGTTACAGTAATTACCCCGTCAAGGAGTGAGGTGTCCATTACCTGGGGAATAAAACCTGCTCCTATTCCCTGCAGAGGGTGAGGCCCGGGTTCATTCCCGCTGAGCACTGCTGAAACTGCAGGTTCAACTGCAAATACTTTAATGGCAGGAAACTTTTCTTTAAGCACCTGGGCAACACCACTGATATGGCCTCCAGTACCCACACCGGTTATAAGATAGTCAAAACCTTCAGGAAAATCATTGATGATTTCCTGTGCTGTCTTTTCTCTATGTACTAAAGGATTTGCCGGATTCTCAAACTGACGAGGCATCCATGCACCGGGTGTATTTTTAACCAATTCCGTAGCTTGAGCTATAGCTCCTTTCATCCCTTTTTCCCTGGGGGTAAGTACGAATTCACTTCCTAATACTTTCATTATTCTGCGCCTTTCCAAAGACATGCTTTCGGGCATTACCAATACAACCTTATAACCTTTTACAGCCGCTACCATGGCTATGCCAATGCCGGTATTTCCTGAAGTGGGTTCTATTATTGTTCCCCCTGGTTTTAGTTTGCCGCTCTGTTCTGCTTCTTCGATCATTGAGAGGGCAATTCTGTCTTTAATACTGGAGCCGGGATTGTTTTTTTCTAGTTTCATCCAAATCTGGTAATCTGATGGATAAAGGTTGTTGATCCTTAAGTGTGGAGTATTTCCGATTAATTCAAGTACATTATCTGCTTTCATCTTTATTTGTTTTATAATATATATTTATTTGACATGTTTATACGGAAAGTGATTTTGAGCTATAATAAGGTCAGTATGCTGGGTTTTGTATTGCTTTTCAGATGACAAAATTGATGGGTTCGTTAAAGATTTTACCAGAGCGGATTCTGACCTCATGTTTATGATAGACAACAGAATTTGGGGCAACGCTTTCTGTCAGAAAGACATTACCGCCAATAACAGAATCTCGTCCAACAATGGTTTTCCCTCCCAGAACAGTGCTCCCTGCATAAATGATTACATTGTCTTCAATGGTAGGATGTCTTTTGGTAGCGGCCAATGATTTTTCAACGGTAAGGGCTCCAAGTGTTACTCCCTGGTAGATCTTTACATCGTTCCCAATTTCAGTTGTTTCGCCTATTACCACCCCTGTGCCATGATCGATAAAGAAATTGTCGCCAATGGTTGCACAAGGATTTATGTCTATACCTGTTTTTCCATGCGAATACTCCGAAATCAGACGAGGTAAAATGGGTACTTTAAGCTTGTGCAATACATTTGCAATCCGGTAAACCGAGATGGCAAAGAAGCCGGGATAGGCATGTATAACTTCTTGAATATTAGCCGCCGCGGGATCGAATTTATAAATGGATTCGGCATCCAGGCGAAGTCTTTCATAGGTATCAGGTAAGACATTAAAGTAATTCTCTACCACTGTCTGTGTGTTTTGCTTCATTATAGGTTTCAGAGTGTTCAGCAATTTTCGCAATTGTAATTCTGAATCCCGGAACCGAAGAAGGTATTCATCGGCACTACGGGGCACATCCAGGGGAAACAGCAATTGAATCATATCGTTGATGAATCGATTGCTGTCTGTTTTACAGGGCATAAAACATTCTTCTGCATTATGATCACGAAAAAGGTTTTCTGCAAAGTTTCTAAAGTTTTCCATTATTGTGTATTTACTTTTTTTATTATCTATGTTTTTGTTTTTAAGCAATCAAAAGCAATCTCTGCTTCGACATTTTCCCTCAGGGCAGATGCAGGAAAGCTTTCTGCATTCATAAGAAAGTCTGGTTTGTAGCATAAAAAAACCCTTTCATGTTGCAATGAAAGGGCAGGGTTATGTTTTTAGTTTAATACTAACTTAAGAAAAATAGCACAGCCTATCCATTGTGTGGAATCTATGCATACAACAACAGAAAGTGGTGCGGTGTTTCTTCAAAATTCTTTTTTTTTAAATTGATGACTGTAAATATAAGGAAAAATATTTATGTTGAAACCTTTTTAAACTGTTATGTATCTCTTTATGCCATAGAAAATAGTATAAAACCAACTTTATCTAACATGAAACTTCTGTGAGCAGCAGCGAGCTCCTGAATACTGCCAAAACAACCAATTGTGAGTAATAAAGATCATACGTGTAAGTTTCATCTAATTAGTTAGTTAGGCAAAATTCAACCTAATGAACTGGCCGTTGTTTTTTAAAGTACTTGGATATTAACGCAAATTATCATTAAATTTGCGAATGATAAAACGCTTATTATCTATGCATTACATCTATTTGTTGCATTGCACCAAGTTTAATTATCGCAATATTAAAAGTCGCGATACCTATTAGTTATCCCCTCAACATCTGGTCTTATCGCATGACCACTTACCACTTAATAAAATAAATATAACACTCTCATTTAAAAATAGTTTATTGCTATGGAATTACCCTATGCAGATCCTTATAAAAATAAGGTTGTAGAACCATTATATCGTAGTACTCGTCAGGAACGGGAAAAATGGATTCAAGAAGCCCGATACAATTTGTTTAATCTGAAAAGCGAACAAGTGTTCATTGATTTATTAACAGATTCAGGTACAGGTGCCATGAGTCAGTATCAATGGTCAGAAATTATGTTGGGTGATGAAAGCTATGCAGGTTCTTCGAGCTTCTTTAAGCTGAAAAACGTAATCACCCAGCTGCTGGACATGCCTTATTTTCTGCCTACCCATCAGGGCCGGGCAGCAGAAAACGTTCTTTTCTCCGCTTTAATTAAGGAAGGAGATGTTGTTCCGGGCAATTCGCATTTTGATACAACCAAAGGACATATCGAGTATAGAAAGGCATTGGCCATTGATTGCACGATTGATGAAGCCTGCAATACTTCGGAGTTTCATCCTTTTAAGGGAAATATCGATCTTGAGAAACTCGAAAATGTCTTCAGGACATATCCTGCCGATAAGATCCCTCTTTGTATTATTACGGTAACGTGTAACACCAGTGGGGGCCAGCCTGTATCAATGGAAAATATTCGTCAGGTTTCTGCATTATGCAGGAAATATGATGTAATGCCTGTTTTTGATGCTGCACGGTTTGCAGAGAACGCCTATTTTATCAAAAAGCGCGAAGAATCATGCAAACATATGTCTATAAGGGAAATTGTAAAGGAAATGTTTTCCTATGTGGATGGTGCCACGATGAGCAGCAAGAAAGATGCAATTGTAAACATTGGTGGATTTATTGCTCTGCGTGATAAAGCCATTTATGATAAAGCCACGGTATTTAATATCATGTATGAAGGATATATCACCTATGGTGGGCTGGCAGGACGTGATATGGGTGCAATGGCACAGGGGCTTATGGAAGGCACCGAGTTGGATTACCTTGAGTCGCGTATAGGACAGGTTGAATACCTGGGTAAGCTCCTTACAAAATATGATATTCCTATTCAATTGCCAACAGGAGGACATGCCGTTTTTGTAGATGCAAAGAAATTTCTCCCTAAAGTTGCCAAAGAGGAGTTTCAGGCACAAACACTAGCTATAGAACTTTACCTGGAGGGTGGAGTGCGAGGTGTTGAAATTGGGACTCTGCTTGCCGACAGAAATCCGTTAAACCGGAAAAACAGATATCCAAACCTTGAATTGTTGCGCCTGGCTATTCCGCGGCGGGTTTATACCGATAATCATATTGAATACGTTGCTGCGGCTCTGTTTAATATTTGGGAAAGACGTCAAATTATCAGCAAAGGATATAAAATTGTTTCTGAAGCACCCATTATGCGACATTTTACAATTGAACTGGAAAAGGTATAATATTTTCCTTTTTTCTGTCTACATTTTCATCGTAATACAAACAGAACTTTGATTAATTTTACATGAAATTGAACCCCGGTTAATATACCGGGTTTTTTTTAAGGATGTAGGCGGAAAAATTATTAAATCTAGAACTATGGATGCAAAAAGAAAACAAGGTCGATACGATCGGATTTATACTCAACTGGAAGAATTGCTTACCAAACCCGGAAACAGCTTATCCAAAATGGCAACAATTGTAGCCGTTTTGCATAATAAGATGGAATATTTTTTCTGGAGTGGTTTTTATCTGCTTGATGCAGATAAGCTTGTTGCCGGACCCTATCAGGGGCCGGTTGCTTGTCAATTGCTTGCAAAGGATAAAGGAGTATGCTGGGCCGCCCTAAACCAAGGAAGGACCTTTGTTGTTCCTAATGTACATGATTTTCCTGGTCATATTGCCTGTGATGGGCGGAGCAATAGTGAAATAGTTGTCCCACTAAAAAATTCCAAAGGACAGATTGTTGGGGTTCTAGACATCGATAGCAAAGAATTAGGTTCTTTTGATAATTTTGATGCGCAAGGGTTGGAAAGAATTTTATCTTTATTGCATGTAGATGATGTAGTTGTTAAGGCTGCCATTTGATGAACTTCTTAAATGTAGACGCTTACTATATACAGAACCGAATTATTTAAACAAAAAACTTGCTGATGACTGTTGCCGATGCTTTTATCTTTTATACGGTGCCTGTATTTCTGGCAATAAACTATTTCTCCCATGGGCTGCGCAATTCAAGAGGAGGGAGGCCATTGAAGTCGGGTACACCCTTAAAAGCAGCAATAATGTTTGCTATTATAGCTTTTTTGATGATGCTAGCCGGTTATTCTGCTGCCGGCATCATGGAAAAATACATGAATGGCAGAGGAGAATGGATCCCTTTTATTATGTTTATGTTTATCGGATTCAGGCTTACTATGCAGGGCATAAGGAGGAAGTCCGGGTTCAGGATTTTCGATATTGAACAGAATTCCGTTATTTTCGCCATGTCAATTGCGCTGGGAATCAATAATCTTTTTGCCGGGGTAGCCATAGGGTTTATGGCCTTTACACATGCAGGCTTTGCTGGTTTTCTTGCTGTTTTGGTTTTGATAATGTCTTTCTCGGGATTAATGTATGGAAATCAGTTCAGGGAAGGATTTGGACGCAAGATGGAAATAGCAAGCGGAACAGGATTAATGATCATGGCACTTGTTGTTTTTTGGGGTAGATAATCATCGTATTGATTCAACAAAAAACATCTGCATGTTTTTTTTGTGTTTCATGGTAATGATTCCCCGTGATCGACAAATAAAATCATTTTTAATGTATTGGTAAGTAAATTCAGATACATTAACTTTTCCGGGTTCACATGCGGATTCCATTCTCTTGGCTATGTTAACAGTAGGTCCCCATATATCAAATGAGAACTTTGTTTTCCCTACCACTCCTGCTATTACCGGACCAGTGTGAATACCAATACGACAATCAAAACCCTCCTGTCCCATGGCTTGCTGTTCGGCATGATGAGCCTGAACAAACATGTTTATTTCCAGTGCCGCCATTACAGTGTTTTTCACATCCCTTTCATTAGCGTCTTCATGCAGTCCCCCGGCGCACATGTAGGAATCCCCTATGGTTTTGATTTTTTCCAAATTATATTTTCTGGTGATATCATCAAAACCGGTAAAGTAAAAATGAAGTTCCTTCAGTAAAGCATCGGCAGGCAGATTCTCTGAGACATCTGAAAACCCCACAAAGTCAACAAACAGCACACTAACCTGTGGGTAATTGTGCGCGAGGGATTTGCCAAAAAGCTTTAATTCATTGGCAATATGCTTTGGCAGAACATTCAGTAGCAGCTGGTCTGTTTTCTCCTTCTCTTTTTCCAGCAATTCATTTATATCTTCCATTATCCGGCTTTGATTCTGCATGGTATGTTTTTGCTGCTCCAACTCCGTGTTGGTTATCTGAAGCAAGTCTTTTTGCTTCTCCAGTTCCATTGTGCGCTTTTTCACTAATTGCTCCAGATTTTGATTCTTGAAATCCAGTTCTTCCCAAAGAGCTTGATTCTCCTTGTTTATGTCTGCAAATTTTATGGTTAATACGTATGATTGACAGAGAATAAGGATAAATATTCCTGCCGGGAAAAGTTCTACGCCTCTAATATGGCCGTAAACAAATGCCATGTCGTGTAATAAAGTTATAAAAAGGATTACTATACCCAAAAGAAGAACCTCAGCACCCTCTTTTTTATGCTGCAATGCTTTTATCAGCCAGGATATTAAAGCTATTCCCAATAAGGTTAGGTATATTTGGTAGAACAATAAAGTATTGGTGAAAAAATTGACAGGGGTAAAAATAGCCAGCAGGGTAAATACGCCTGAAATAGCCATCACCATGTTTACCACATAAATTTTCACCTCTTCACGGTAAATGGCATTAAAAAACAATATGAAGAATATCGGGGCGATATAAAAAGAGGAATATTCTAGTCGCAACATCACCTCCCAAGAGAGGGAGGGAAAAATAAAGAACAGGATTTTTTGACCGGTAACAAGTATTCTGAGGATAGAAATGAAAATGAAGATGCTAAAATATAGTGATGATTGTTCTTTTTTCAGAACAACGAAAAGGCTTAGGTAATAAATCGCCATAATTAAAAGACTGCCCAGCAGGAAAAAGTAAAAGCCTGCACTTCCAAGATTTTTTCTCATTAAACTCTCGGCTTCTCCAATGACCAATGATTCAGCTATTCCTCCGTCTCTGAAATGGTGGTTGGATATCTGCAGTACGAAATCCAATGTATCCGCATTTGAATGTACACTTACCGTTCTGGGGTGATATCCCGGTACTTCCATTTCTTTGGTGCTAGATACGGCTCCATTAGCCAACACCTTTTCTCCATTAAGATAGAGCGTAAATGCACTGTAAATTTGATGATTGCGTATGCTGAATACTGCAGGTAGTTGATGATTGATTAGCCTTAGGCGATAGGTGGCAAATCGTATAGAATTTCCCTGGGGTATTGATTTCCATAAGCCTGGAGATTCCATCGTTTGGGTAGAAGATAATTGATTTACCTCAAGGGGTGTTAAAAGCACATTGGGATAGAAATCCCATTCACCATCAAGGTATATGCAGGTTGATGCACTAATGTGCAAGCCATCCAGAATACCGGCGTTGGCAACAAACCTTTCAGATTCACTTTCAGCACAGGAACAAGCCATAAAAAGAACTAATATCCAAATAGAGTATCTTTTGCTGGAGAGTGGTAATGAACGGAATTTATTCTTTTTTTCTATCACGATGTAACGGGTTGCTTGGATATTCAAAAATAGTTAAAAAACCATTAACACTAATACCCAATTTTAAAGTAATCGGGTATAAGTTCTTGAAAAAGAAATTTATAATATTATGTTACTTTCCCCACAGATGTGTACACGCAATTATTAAATTATAACTATCCCGGTTTACCCGGTAATAACTGTGCGTGTTTACATCCCTTCTCAGCTGACCAATAGGTTACATCCCCTTATATCACTGTTGTCAAAGCGTCCGGTGACTTCAAAAGTATTGGCAGAGGATAGCTTCCCCAGATCCTGGGTAGCTATAAAAGAGCAGGAGTATATGTTGGCCAGGTCTATAACGTTTATGCCTCCCGTGATGCCAGAGGAGCAAAGGCTCAAGGGGTCATTGGTTTCACGAATCAGGATTTTCATCCAGGGGGGAGGCGCGAAAATGCCCTCACCTATTGAATAAGCCTGCGATAACAATTCGGTCATTCCATATTCAGAACCAATCTTGTTCAGAAGAAAAGATTTTTTTAATATAAGGTGTAGCTCATCTCTTACCAGTTCTTTCCTGCGACCTTTCATGCCTCCGGTTTCCATTAAGCTAAGGCGTGGATGCTGCACCGGATAAGTCTCAGCCATTTCCAGCAATGCAAAACTAACCCCTATGAGAAGGATTTTTCTGGGGTCATTTTTTAAACTGATTATTTTTTGCTGCAAATGTTCCAGCTCATCCAAATAAAAACCACTATGCTCACTTCGACTCTGGACGATGAGATCGTGAACCATGTATACCAATGATGAGCCTGTTCTTTCCAGATATCCGGGCAATAAAGCCAGGATATGATACTCTGATGGTGAACCGTTAAACAGTTTGAAAGAGCTACTGAAGCTTTCGCGATACACCCTTGGATCAGGCACATAATGCCGGCTTGTTTGTGTACCTGAAGTGCCACTACTGGTAAAAACCAGTTGAGGTACTTCCTCTCCACACACCACCCGGTGTTGCTTGAAAAATTCTATAGGTAAAAAGGGTAATTCGGTGTAATGCTTCACCTGTGCAGGACCTTTCTTCAGTGCTTTGCAAAAAGAATGGTAGATGGCATTATGCTCATACTGAAATTTAAAAATACCCAGCGCCAGATCGTTGAATTCACTGGTGGTCTTAATGTCAAATACTTTTTTTGCAAGAGGGGATGAAATCATGCCAGGATATTGTTATACAACAAACGTACTCAAAAAATTGCTACCAAAAAATTATGCACGCTTAAAAGGGGTTAATGAAAAAAGACTGTTCTTTTTGAAGAACAGTCTTTTTTTTTAAAAAATAGTCAAAAAAGATTAT
>JBEPXC010000121.1:0-10949 GCA_041642035.1 Sphingobacteriia bacterium | reverse complement strand
GGGCGATTCGGTAATGTGAACATTATCCAGCAGCAATCCCGAATACCTGGGGCATGCCTTATGATCTTCTACCGTAACCGTGATAGTAGAGGTATTATTATCTGCTTTAAAATGGCTGACATCTGGTCTTTCAACGTTTGTGTCGGTATTTTGCCTGAGGTGATTGATAACGGCAGCAAGATCTCTGGCTACCCCAATATGCGATGCTGCATCTATGCGGTTGGGTGTAAGGCCGATTTCGATACAATAATCCTCTTCTATATTAAAATAATTTGCAGCATCCATTCCAATGGGGGCATCAGGATTTAACACCATGATACCGTCGTGCGCGTCACCCAGGCCAATTTCATCCTCTGCGCAAATCATTCCGCGCGATTCTTCTCCTCTTATTTTGGCTTTTTTGATTGGGAAGCTTTCTCCTGACGTGGGATGAAGAACAGCACCCACTTTGGCTACCACTACTTTCTGACCCTGAGCAACATTAGGAGCGCCACATACTATGGGCAGTATTTCTGTGCCTACATCAACGGTGGTAAGGCTCAGCCGGTCGGCATCGGGATGTTTGCTGCAGCTAACCACTTCACCTATTACCAGATCCCTCAGGCCCCCCTTTACGGATTCAATTTTTTCCAGCGATTCAACTTCCAGTCCGCAATCCGTAAGCCATTCCGCAATTTTCGCAGGGCTTTCCTCTGTCTTTACATACTCCTTGAGCCAGTTGAGTGAAATCTTCATAAACGTGTGATATTTAAATTATTTAGCCGGTTGTAGAGGTTTCGTCTATCCTGCACGAAATATCCTGATCGGTCATATCGGCATTAAAAAATGATGAACAAAAAACCAAAGGCACAAAAGTAATAATTTTGCCACATAAAAAAACCGGAAGCCATGCTCCCGGTTTGTGGTTGTTTGTTGTTTTGGTTGGAAAGAATTTTTATTCCAGCTGGAAGAGCTTATATCCCACTTCTTTTCCTTCAGAGAATACCACTACGTTGTAATATCCCTTTTCATATTTCTCATCCTGGGTCCACATAACACATACTTCCTGAGCTGTATTTTGATAGTTGATGGTACGTTTTATAGAATACTGAATGGTTTCTCCTTCAAATTCCAGGGTGTTATCAGGCGAAATAGAAAGCACCTCATTGCTGGGGTTTACGATACGGATATAGAAGTCTCTGTTTCCGGGCTGTGCAACAAGGTTCTGATTGAGGTTGAAGCATATACGCAACTTATCGGTTCTTTTTGCCTTGTTGGTCTCCTGGTCACCTCTTCTTCTTTCTCTCAGGGCAACACCTTCCAGATCGGTTATGGTGAGGATGCTTGCTTTCTCAAGCTGTTCTTGCATTTCCTGGAATTTTGATTCCAATTCCTGGTTGCGCGAGCTTGTTTCGGCCAGGGTAGAGCGCATCTGAGCATTTTCACCCGAAAGGGCCTCCTTTTCAGCCTCCAGCGCTTCGATCTGCAAACGGTAGTTTTCGAGTTGTTCTTCTAATTCCTGAATGCGTTGACGGTATTGCGCAATGGTAGAGCCTGAATCCCCTGATGAGCCACCTGCATCTCCGCGCAATTGTGCTCTGAGTTGGTTTACTCTGCGTCGTTCGGCATTAAACATACCTTCCATTTCAGTGTATTGCGAAGATAATTGTTCATACCGCGCATTAAGATCATTTAGTTGTTGTTCGAGCGATTGTCTTTGAACGGTCAATTCTGCCAGTTCTCTTTCCGTTATCTGGGCTTCATATCTTGCCGAAAGCACTTGTCGCAGCAACAGGGCGCCGCCTATAGCCAACAGAATGGCAAGGATGGCCAGAAATATAACTACTCCGGAAGCGCCATTGCGCTTTCCTGAACGGTCACTGTTCTTTGTACGGCCCCTTTCGCGGTTTTTATCTTCCATAACACATTTGGGTTTAAGGTTTAGTAATTGGTGTAGTCCTGATTGTATGGGTTAGGCTTAGCGCAGGGAAAAAGAAGTTTCTCCCAGGCGGAATTCGTCTGTAAAAATTGAAACAAGATACATACCTTCTTCAAAATCCTGCTGCTTATCCCAATAATGACATACCTCAGCATCCTGATTGAAGTACTCAAACTCTGTTTTCATGCTGTATTGAAGGGTGTCTTCCTGATAAACAAAAGAGTATTGATCATCATCACTTACTCTTAAGATGTTACCCTGGGGGTCGGCAATCCTGATGTAGATGTTTTTATTTCCGGGGTGGGCAACAGGGTTGGCTGCCACCACAAAACAAACCTGTATACGATCGGTACGGCCTGTCCTGTCGGTTTCTTCTTCACGACCTCTTCCACGTACACGGATAGGAGTGGCTTCGATCTGAAATGCTCGCAGTGCAGCGGCTACTTCCACCTTGCCTTCTAGCTCTTCCTTAGTCTGGGAGAGCTCTACGGTACGGCGGGTAAATTGCTGTATCTCTTCCTGCATTTCAACATTTTCGGCTTTAAGCACCTTATTCTCAGTGTACAAGCTGTCGATCTCATGAACATAATTCTGTGTAATCTCTCTTAGCAGATTCAGCTGCCTGCGAATGCGACGGTAATCTACCTGCTGGGCAATGAGTCGCTCAATTTCCTGGGCACTGGCCTGAATTATACTGTCCTGGGTGGTAAGTACGCTGTCGTATTCCATCTTTACAACATTATACTCCATCAATACACTATCCAATTCATCGCGCAATTCCATATTGTGATCATATACTACGGTTTTCTCTTCGGTAACTTCGTTAAGGGACTGACGACTGGTGATAAGCAGAAATGTCAGTACGGCAATAATAATTACTAATACCAATATAGTGCCTTTGTATATGTTCTCGTTGCGGCTCCTCAATTCATTGGATCTCTCTGGTTGATTGGTGTTCTTTGTGCCTTCCATTTTCGTTATTTATTAATTCGGGTTTGTAAAAAAATGATCTTTAATTGGTTTCTTACTCTCATTACTACGCAAAAATAGCAGTAAAGTTTCCTTCATTCTCATTTCTGCCCCTGCCCGGCAGATTTCATACAAGATGTTTTTTTATATGAAACCACACTGCGTTTTTGCAAATTTATAGTATTTTTATCAAAAAAGCTTTGTTGCAATTATTTATGAAGCTGTTTATCTTGCTTATACCTTTGTTTTGCTCCTTTGGGTTTTTAATTCATAAATGGCTAGTGTCCGGTTAAAATTAAACATTGTATAAAACAGAAATGAGATTCCTCACTACGTTCGGAATGACAATGAGTTACGTGATAGAGAGATGGGGCTTGTGGCGGCGAAGCCGCCACAAGCCCCATCAACACCAAGATACTACGATTGCCGCGTCATTTCGACCGAAGGGAGAAATCTCATTTTTCATAAGGGACATTCCCAACAAAGTAAGATATCTCATAAGTGTCATTGCTAACGAAGTGAGGAATCTCATTTTTCAAATAATTATGGTTTTTTATTCCATTGTGCACTATTATACCTTATCCATGCAAGCATTAAAAATATATTTGCTAAGTTTTTTTTCACTGTTCTATCCCCGGCTGTGCAATAGCTGCCGAAAGGCATTGATCAGTGAGGAAGAATGTTTATGTAGTTTTTGCCGCTATGAACTCCCTCTTACTCACCTTCACAAGGAAAGAGAAAATTCCATGACTCAGATCTTCTGGGGAAGAATTGCTATTGAAACGGCAACAGCCTTGTTTTATTTTCAAAAAGGAGGCAAAATTCAGCATCTTATCCACCAGTTTAAATACAAGGGAAAAACCGATGTGGGTATTTACCTGGGGAAAATGCTGGGGAGGCAACTCAAAGACCATCCCCTATGGGAACCCATCGATATGATCGTTCCGGTGCCTTTGCATGAGCGGAAAAAACATGCACGGGGCTACAATCAAAGCGAAATCTTTGGCATGGGGCTGGCATCGGCCTTTAAAAAACCCTTGGTTGTCAATAATCTCGTCAGGATTACCAAAACGGATTCCCAAACCCGCAAGAGCCGATTCAGGCGATGGGAAAATGTAGAATCTGTTTTTGAGCTAAAAAACCCTGAGGCCTTTAGAGGGAAGAATATCTTGCTCATCGACGATGTGGTTACTACAGGATCAACCCTCGAAGCCTGTGCCAGCAAGTTGATACAGATAAAAGGAGTGAGGGTATGGCTGGCCACCATTGCCATGTCGGTATAGAAGGCTGCTGTATTTTATAATTTACCTGCCAGTACTGCTGTTTTCTTAAAGGTCTTCACCGTACCTGAGGGTTCAAAGAGCTCAATAAAAATAATATATATCCCCATGTCGGCTTTCTGACTGTCATCGGTAATGCCATCCCAGGTAATGGTTCCCTGCATGGCAAGCAGCTCCGACCGCCTGAGCGTGCGGATTAGTCTGCCCCTGCTGTCGTAAACCGAAATGTTGGCCGTAAACCCTGCCTGACTCATGTGCCATGTAATTTGGAGCATGTCATCCACCCCGTCGTTGTCGGGTGAAAAGACCAATGGGCTGAGGCCAAAAACATCCTCCGCCTGATCAGTATATAGTGAGAATTGTGAATTGATGTATCCTGGCGTACCATATCCCGATGTTGTAGATGCTGAATGCCAGTTGGAGGGTTCCCTGCTGCACCTGTTGTAGTGCAGCCGCTCGAGCGAAACCCCTTTTTTGTTGGCCAGCAGGGCATAATGCATATCTTCATGATACCACACGCGATCGTTTTGCTGATGGTTTTTGCCCGCCAGTACAATCAGGCCTTCGGTATTGGTCATCGGGGGCAGCGAAGTGTTGATGAATCCTTCAGGATTGTTGGTCATATACAGCGTCTTAACGGCTGTGGCGTCGGGCGAAAGAACCAGATACTCCCCGGGGAAAAACAGAAAACTACACGTACTGATTTCCTGCACCCCTGTGAGGATGTTTTCAAGGGTATCCAGGGTAGCCAGGATGTAATGTTGCAAATCGATGATTTTGTCGCTGCGGTTGTATATCTCTATATATCGTACCCCTGTTTCGGGTGGATTAAATAAGATCTCGTTGATGACCATATCGAGACTGTCTGCCTCTTGTGGCATGCCTGTTCTGATGCTTTGCTCAGCCAATGGGTTGCCAGCGCAGTCGGTAATGCTGGAGCAGGCACTAATGTAATACGATATCCCCGGTAGGATCTGTTGATTAAGAATCAGATCTGCCCTGATATACTCGGGAGGATACAACAGGATGCTGTCGGGCTGCCCAACATTTTGGTCAATGATGAAGTTGTCGGTATCGACAAGTGTAAATGGATCAATGGGTTCACTGAAAAAGATGCTGATGCGGTTGGCTGCTTCATACCCCGCACGAACTATAAAAGGTGGTGTGACATCAGTATTTTCCCCTAATACCGAATTGGCTTCGCCCGGACTACCGCCCTTGCTGTGGGTTGAGGCGGTCCAGTTATTCTCCTTTTCACACCAGTTGTAAGGATCGATTTTCTCCAGCGACCAGCCTCCGTCGGCTTTTGTGGAATTACGGTACCACTGATCAGTATAGGTTACAAAGGCAATCAAGGCCATTTGTTCATCCCAAAGCATGAGGGCGTTTGCGGCATTGACAAGCGCTGTGGCCGATAATCCCGGCACGGCAACAACATTGACATAATGCTGTAAGTCTTCCAGGGCGGCCTCATGAGTCAAAACCAGGTATCCACCGGCAGGTATTTTTGATGCGGGCAGTTGTCTTTGGGTGCTGCCATGTTGCAGAGTCCATCCCTGCATATCAATTTCGAAGGTAGAAGTATTGAACAGCTCGATGTACTCATAGGGCGGCAGTCCCACGGGAGGATTTGGATTTACCATCAGTTCGTTAAATACAACATCAAATTTTTGGGGCACATACCAATAGAAATTACCAGTGAATGTTTCCATCTCATTTCCGGCCAGATCTTTTATGTTGGATATGGTAAGCTGATAGTTTTCTCCCGGAATAAATTCGCCGGCAAAAGTCAGCACTACCTTTTCAGGATCACCATCCTTGATAACCGCCGATAGGGCTTCTCCTATTTCTTTATTTATCTGATAATACGATGTGTTTTGGGCCTGATCAGGATTGACCGCTTCGGTAAACGATACTTCGATGGTGTTTTGTGAGCTTACCAGCACCTGCTTTACCGCAGGAGCAAGGGTGTCAATCAGGATGTCTCCCATGTAAATATCATCGAAGTAAAATCTGGAGGCGTTGCTGATGGTGTAGTTGCATCGTATGCCAAACCATTGGCCTGCCGTGTGAGTAGTGTCGTGCACACTGCCCTGCGGGCTGTAAAACTCTCCTCCGGAGGCATCAGCAAAGAACTCCCAGTTTCCCCACTCATCACGCGTTACCTTAATGCGCAAAAAGTTGTTGCTTTGGCTGGCCAGATTGGTGCTTCCCACCATTATTTCGCGATGCTCTTCGCCCGTTTGCCGGCAGAAAAAAAGGCGTTTGTTGTCTGTCCCGTCTTTCCCAATCCTGATGTAATAGCCATTGAGTGGATTAGATAAATCCTGCTGATCGCTCATCAGGTAAATGCAGGGATGGTTTTTGGTAGAGGGTGTAAAGGCCAGTCTTGTCCAAAACTCCCATTGGGTTGCCGTTGTTGTGGCACAAGGGGTTGATAGGAATGCACTTCCGGCTTTATCGTCGTTGAGTTTAAGCATGAAGTTGTCAACGATAAAAACATCATTGGTGCCCGACCATGTTGGGTTATGGCTGAAATCGCCATCATCAAAATTGTCGTTGATTTGGGCTACGAGCAGCAGGGGTATGAGCAAAAACACTGAGCTTAAAATATTTCTGATCATGGTCATTGCAATTTGATTGGTAAATATAGTAATTTTGTTGTTTAGAGAAAGAAAGATTGAATTAGTGTTAATAATCCTATATTAGAAAGTTATGAAACTTGCGCTCGTAGGTGCCACCGGCCTGGTTGGCAACGTAATGATTAAAGTTCTTGAAGAAAGAAATTTTCCGGTAACAGAGTTTTATCCTGTAGCCTCTTCCCGTTCGGTGGGTAAGCCTGTTGTTTTTGCCGGCAGGACCCATAAAGTGGTCAGTATAGAGGATGCCATTGCGGCCAAACCTGCCATCGCCATTTTCTCGGCAGGAGGGGCTACCTCAACGCTATGGGCGGAGAAATTTGCCGCCCAGGGAACTTTCGTCATCGACAATTCCTCTGCCTGGCGCATGCACCCCGATGTACCTTTGGTGGTACCCGAAGTAAATGCCCATGCCCTGCGCAGCGAAAGCAAGATCATTGCCAATCCCAATTGCAGCACCATTCAAATGGTGGCTGCTTTGAATCCACTGCATAAGAAATACGGCATCAAACGACTGGTTATCTCAACCTATCAATCGGTAACAGGCACCGGTGTAGCAGCCGTGAAACAGCTTGACGACGAACGCGTGGGCGTTATACCACATATGGTTTATCCCCATACCATCGACCTGAACTGTTTCCCTCATGGCGGAGATTTCATGCCCGACGGCTATACCTCCGAAGAAGAAAAACTAGTAAACGAAACCCGCAAAATCCTTGAGGACGAGAGCATTCGTATTACTGCAACTGTGGTAAGGATTCCTGTTAAGGGAGGCCACTCCGAGGCGGTAAATGTTGAACTCAAAAATCCCTTTACCCTCGTAGAGGTCCTGGAGCTTTTCTCCAATACACCCGGTCTGGTGGTGCAGGATGATCCTGCAAAAAATCTTTACCCCATGCCCCGCACAGCCCACAACAAGGACGAGGTGTTTGTGGGACGGATTCGCCGCGATGAATCCTGCGATAACACCCTTAATATGTGGGTTGTAGCCGACAACCTAAGAAAAGGTGCTGCTACCAACGCTGTTCAGATCGCACAGGTGCTGCTGGAAAAAAATCTCGTTTCCGCCTGAACATTTTTCTTAATTTTGCACTTCGTTGAAAAAAATCACCGATTGATCAGCGATCACTTATGTAAAATCCATTTAACCTCATACAGTTGAAATTAGAGGACAACCAAAGCAAGTGGCTGGCGGTAGTTAATCCCAATGCCGGAGTAAGGAAATGCGAAAAAGACTGGCCCCGTATAGCTAAAGCACTCGAAAAAAATAACATCGACTTTCAGGCCGTTTTTACCAGTCAAAGAGGTCATGCCATTGATATCACCAAAGAATACATTGACAAAGGATTCCGCAAGATTATTTCTGTGGGGGGCGACGGTACGCTCAACGAAGTGGTTAACGGTGTCTTCAGGCAAAAGCATGTATCTACTACCGAAATCGCTATTGCCGTAATATCGGTAGGTACCGGAAACGACTGGGTGAGAACCTATCATATCCCGGGCGATTATGATAAAAGCGCCGCGCTCATCGCCAAAGAAGATACTTTTATTCAGGATGCCGGTATGGTAAGTTTTATGGGTGATGGCGGCACCCATTCACGCTATTTTATCAACATGGCAGGACTGGGTTTCGACGGACTGGTAGCGCAGAAAACCAATGCCGACAAAGAACTTGGCCGGGCAAATCCACTGGTATATCTGAAAAATATATTTGCCTCGCTGTTTACCTTCAATTCTGTCCAGACACGCATCGTGGTGGATGATGTGGAGATGAACCATAAAATATTCAGCATGGGTGTGGGTATTGGGCAATACAATGGTGGTGGCATGAAACAGGCCCCCAATGCCGTGCCCGACGACGGACTCTTTGATCTTACCCTGATCAAGGATATGAGCAAATGGTCGGTTATTGCTAATGTAAACAGACTCTACAATGGCACTATCGGACGGCATAAACAGGTTGAAGAACACCAGGGAAGACATATTACCATCGATCCCAAAACCCCCGTGCTCATGGAAGCCGACGGTGAATCACTGGGCCAGTCGCCCTTTACCTTTACCCTGATACCTAAATGCCTCAAGGTGGTTATCAATAAAGAAAATCTTTTTAAAAGACCTACCGTATAATTTATATGTACCAATAAGAAAATCAAATTTCTATGCTTAAAGGAGACGATGCTTTCAAGAAAATTATAGCCCATGCCAAGGAGTATGGTTTCATTTTTCAATCCAGTGAAATATACGATGGACTCAGTGCCGTATACGATTACGGCCAGAATGGCTCGGCACTGAAAAACAACATCAAGGAATACTGGTGGAAATCAATGGTTCAATTTCACGAAAATATCGTGGGCATTGATGCCGCCATCTTTATGCATCCTACCGTGTGGAAAGCCAGCGGTCACGTAGATGCTTTCAACGACCCCCTCATCGACAATAAAGACTCCAAGAAAAGATATCGTGCCGATGTGCTCATCGAAGACCACATGGCCAAACTGGAAGACAAAATCAACAAGGAAGTTGAAAAGGCCTCCAAACGCTTTGGCGAGACTTTCGATGAAGCCATGTTTCGCAAAACCAATCCACGGGTGGTGGCCAACCAGGAGAAAATTGAAGCTATCCGCCTGCGTTTTGTAGAAGCCCTTGAAAACAACAATCTCGAAGATGTAAAAAAACTCATTGAAGATCTGGAAATTGTATGCCCGGTATCGGGATCCAGAAACTGGACCGATGTGCGCCAGTTCAACCTGATGTTCAGCACACAGATGGGTTCGGTTACCGAAGATGCCAACCAGATTTACCTGCGTCCCGAAACCGCACAGGGTATCTTTGTCAACTATCTCAACGTGCAAAAAACCGGACGCATGAAAATTCCTTTTGGGATCGCCCAGATTGGAAAAGCTTTCCGCAACGAGATCGTAGCCCGGCAGTTCATCTTCCGCATGCGCGAGTTCGAGCAGATGGAGATGCAATTCTTTATCCGCCCGGGCGAAGAGCTCAAATGGTATGAATACTGGAAGGAAGAGCGCATGAAATGGCACACGTCTTTGGGCATGCCCAATGGACTGTATCGTTTTCATGATCACGACAAGCTGGCCCACTATGCCAATGCTGCCGCCGACATTGAGTTTGCCTTTCCTTTTGGATTTAAGGAGCTCGAAGGCATCCACTCACGCACCGATTTCGACCTGAGTGCACACCAGAAATTCTCAGGCAAGAAGCTTCAGTATTTCGATCCTGAAACCAACGAGAGTTACGTGCCCTATGTAGTGGAGTCCTCCATAGGCCTCGACCGCATGTTTCTGGCCATCCTGAGCCAGTCGTATGTAGAAGAAACCCTCGAAGACGGATCCGAGAGGGTGGTGCTCAACCTGCCTCCTATGCTGGCACCCATCAAGGCAGCCATTCTACCGCTGATGAAGAAGGACGGTCTGGCCGAGAAAGCCCGCGAGGTGATGGACAACCTGAAATACGACTTCATGTGTAGTTATGAAGAAAAAGATGCCATAGGCCGTCGCTATCGTCGCCAGGATGCCATAGGCACACCCTATTGCATCACCATCGATCATCAGACCCTCGAAGACAATACCGTAACCATCCGCGAGCGCGACACCATGCAGCAGGAGCGCATCCATGTCGACGAGGTGAAGCGGGTGGTGCTGGAACGGATAAGTTTTAAAAACAGATAAAACGGAAGAATCCCTTTGTTTGTCAACCTAAAAGCAGCTGTCTTAAGGCAAGGCAGCTGCTTTTTCTTCGCCCCGCACTCTCCAGGCAAACACAACGTACTGACCATTTTGAAACAATAACCACTCCTGACCAAGTCCGTACTTAAACCGTATTTAAACCGTAAATATACGGTTTAAATACGGTTTAAATAGGGCCCTGGTATGGGGAAGAAAAGGTGGAAGTACGAAGCAGGAAGAGAAAACTTTCCATTTGCGAATAGTAAAAGACCCCCCGGCCCCCTGGGAGGGGGAGCTCGCAACCTATTGATATTGTACAAGATAGAATGCTTTTGCACCTTTTTACTCCGGGAAATACTTTTCAGAGAGGGCTCATTGGTGGACTCGTTACCACAACCTGGTATGTGCGCGATGCACAGGGCAACATCATGGGGGTTTACACAGGCAACAACGAACC
>JBEPXC010000120.1:0-11088 GCA_041642035.1 Sphingobacteriia bacterium | reverse complement strand
TCATCGATAGTACCAACCTGATCGCCTCTTAGCAGAGCATTTCCTCCGAAAGCAATAACAGATAATTTTTTCATCTTTTTTTAGGATTAAGGGTTTTGAATAATATCAAGATGAATAAGAGTTGCATCGGCAAAACTTACATCTTGACAAGTGTTTGAAAATATGGGAGATAAATAAAATAACAGAGCCCTTAACAGCTATAGGGCAGAGTGAAGTTTATCAGGGATATCTGATGGAAATAAAATAAAACAAACCGGGTAACCTACGGTAAGGCTCATAAATGTTTAATTTTGCTTTGTTTAGCTTTACAGCAATGCAAAACTAAAAATATTTATTGAATTGACGATGAGAAACCACTCAACTTTAATGAAATTTTCATCAGGGCTTACTGCACATCATCAATATTAATCAACTCGTTGAGTATGGCATAAACCGTAAGACCGGCAACCGACTTTATGTTGAGTTTCTGGGTGATATTTTTACGATGAGAAATAACCGTATGAGTAGAGATGAAAAGTTTATCAGAGATCTCTTTGTTGCTCATCCCCCTTACCAGCAACTTAAGCACATCCAGCTCACGGGCTGATAGGGTCTCCTCTCGTTTTGCCACGGCTTTATTAGGCAATTTCTCCATCATATTGCTCAGCCGTCGCTGCATTTTTTGCTTTGTATCGCTTATACGGATTACCTCATCAAAGCGGCTCAGGTAATCATCATCAAAGAGAGAATAAACTATGGCGGCTATGCGCAACGGATGCGAAGTAACCACTTCCTTTAATTCCTCCAATCCGTCGGGGATAATAAAAGATGGGTTGATGATTAAAACATGGGGTTTATATTTGCTAACCGATTCGCGTAGCATTGAGGGACATGCTACCTCACGAATGGAGGAGAATATATCCAGACCCTCCGTAAGGTGCACAATTCCCTTTCTTATAATTTCCGATTGCTCTGCAATAACCAGGTTTTTTGCCATAGGCTGTCTTAACTGATTTTCTTCTCCAACTGTTCTACAATGGGTATTAGAACTTTATCTTCTATGCGGGCATGGTTAATAAGGTCTTGCTCAAAATCCATCAGTTCATTCAGAATGCGTATGCGGATGTATCGATCATTTGATGGTGGGAAATATTTTATCAGCAAACTCTTGAGATCGGTAAGTTTCTCTTCGATATTATCATGTCTTTCTTCAAATACTCCAATGCGATAATCAATGTCTGAGATGAGGCCTTTTCTGTTTTTCACCTGCTCTGAAAGAGCCGCAGCATATGGGAAAGCCGTTTCATCTTCATAGGCAAGATGTTCTTTTACTTCCAGGATATATTGTTTGAAAAATTTCTCCAGCTGATGGGTTGCCGGATGTTTAACCTGCTGCTTAAATTCATACAGTAGAGATTCCAGGTAGGGGATTCTCTCTATCAGATAATACCGGTGTGAATTCTCAAGATAGCTTAGCAACATATCTACATCAACATTTTTAAGCTTTGAGTCCGGGAAATAGTTTTTGTTTAAAAAAACATTCACCATCAGCAAGAAAAAGTCGGTATTGATATTTTGATCTGCACAAACCTGTTTTACGGTCTTATCGCCAAAGCCCAACTCTATCCCAAAGCGAGGCAACAATACCAAAGAACGCTTATCCTGCATTACGATATCAGCCAGTTTGGTCTTGCCCGAAATGATTATTTCTGTCATATGCTATCCCTTATATATTCGGCAGTACTAAATTTAATTGAAGCGGTCCGATGAATTGTCTGAAAGATGTTTCGATCTCTTTTGAGGTATGTAGATTTTGAATATTTCAAATCTGCAGCTCTTTTCCCATGTATGAATTGATCCACTCAAGAGCTTCATCTTCATGTAAAAATAATTTGAAGAGAAGGCCAATTTATGGGTTGCCCCAAAAACATTATAACTCTCAGGCAATAAAACCTCAATCTGCCTGGCATCGATATATCCTGACTGAAAAGAAGGATAAATATCGATCCGTTTTTCTGAACTATTGCTGTTACAACCGTTCATTGCGAAGATAAAAAGTAGGCACGAAAATAAGCTTACTCTAAACATACCAGTCTTTGTTTTTGCTTTCTTTCCGGGAATGAATTAGCCTGATGATATGTTAAGGTCACACACCGGCAGTACTTACGCCAAATTCATCTTCTTCATATTTGGAGGGGCACTTAAGCAATAATTCCGAGGCAACAAACATATCATCCTTAAATTTACCCACCAGTACAATTTGCTCAAGCTTTTCAAAATCCTGCGGTCTGGGGCCATAATGAACAATTTTACTCTCTTCACCGGCACTGTCGAACATATAAAAGGAAAATACCAGCGCATCGTTTTCGATGGTTTCCAATACAGGCTTCTCGGCATTCAACTCGCCTATGATATGCACCTGCTTACCAGGGTTTTCTCTGGCCTGGGCAAAACTGGAATAGGTATCTGCTTCATATACAGTGGAGATAATGGCGGCAATGGCAATTACTATAAAGACAAGTCCTGCGATATGTGTTTTTTTCATAGATTTTCATTAAAATAAATAGAAATGATTTACTCTTTGTTGGTATATAAAACTAACAATCCCTTATAACTCATCCAACTCATCAATCTTCTTCTCCATGCGGCGAAGCCTGTTGTCGAGGTAAAAGAGAAAAGCGCCAAGTCCTGCAAATATAACAGCAAGGACAAGAGCAACAACATATATTTTTCCTTGAATTTCCATCATGATTATTTAGTGTTTAACTGGTGAATTTTTTCCTGAATGGTATCTGCGCGATAAACAATGGTATAGACCCAATAGGCAAACATCATCCAGGCAGCAATAGCGGGAAAGAAAACCTTTTGCATTTGTGGGGCAAGGTCTCCTGTGCCCAGTGCTGGATTACCATCTGTTCCCGGATGGATAGACGGTCCTCCCATACGGGGAAGTATCATTATAAAAACAAACATTATGACAAAGGCAAATATCTTATATACTGCGGCCAAACGGGCTTTTTTTTCCATATCTTCTATGGAGGAACGCAACACCACATAGGCCAGATAAACCAGAATACCTACCGCAGCGCCATTTAGCTTAGGATCATTAATCCAAAACTTACCCCAGGTAAACTGTGCCCATATCATTCCGGTAATTATGCCCAAAACACCAAAAATCAGGCCTGTTTTTACTGTTGCATTGGCCATACGATCGTATTTGGGATTAAACTTCCTCAAATACATTAAACTAAAAACAAACCCAAGAAAGAGAATAAATATCATTGAAAACCACATGCCCACATGAAAGTAGATATTGCGTATGGTTTGATGAATAACAGGCAAAGCTGGTACCTCAAATAATAACCCACCCAATATAACATAAAGCATAAGTGAAAGGGTGAGTATCTTCCAGGCGTAATTGATTTTGATCATTAGTTCGTATTAATGGTTGTTGATTAAGAAAAGCATGTTAGGTTAAGGGTTAATTACTCCTTCCAAAGATACGGAAACAAAATATGAGACAATGTTAAAGCAATTAAAATCAACAGCAAAATTACCAGCATGCCGGGCATGATTTCAAGGGTATCGAGCCCATTGATTGCTCCGGCCGAAGCTTTAATTAGAAGAAGAATCATAGGTAAAATAAGAGGGAAACCCAGCACTGCCATCAGAGTAAAATTGTTACGGGTTTGCCCGGCAATGGCTGATACCATCGTTAATACCGAGGCAAACCCCGCCACACCCAACAGCAAAACCATCCACCAGGCAACCAGGTTTTGCGCCATATTTCCCATAAATAGCGAAAACAACGTATAGCCCAAAATACCCAGGACAAACATAACCAGGGTATTGATCATTATTTTAGAAAAAATAACAGATTCAGCACCCGCCAGGGTATACATATACAATTTCCTCCCACCGTTTTCATCACTAAAACTCTTCAATACAAGATTGATGGAAGCGAAAGCCATAATAATCCAGAACAATGCATTCCATGTTTGGGCCGACATTACTCCCGAAAAGGCAAGGTAACAGATAAATATAGTCGATACCAGGTACAGCAGGATTCCGCCCAGGGCGTGTTTTTGCCGCCATTCAAGCTGAAGCTCCTTTTGCATCAGACTCAAGGTTTCTTTTATAATCATTCGTTAAAATTTTCAGGCAAATATACACCAAAAACCCGAGAGAAAAAGCCAAATCATTTTTTGACAAACCTTACCTGATGACGTTGATCACCATTGCTTAAACGCAAAATGTACACGCCATTCAACAGGTCATCAACTCTGATGGTAAAGGAATGGGTTCCCGCAGGAATGCTTTGCATCTTCACCCTCTCACCTAAAATATTATAGATTTCAAGGAAACCCTGTTCATTGGGCGTTCTCCATGATGGTGTGTTTATGGTTAGAGCACCGGAGCTTGGATTGGGATATACAGATAACACACCAGCTTCCATGGCTGGTACAGAGGTATTGTCGAGCAAAAAGGTTTGAGTTAGCTGACAGCCAACAGAATCTGTTACCGTTACTGAATAGGTACCTTTGGCAAGTCCTGATAAAACAGATGATTGCGCTCCATGCTCCCAGGTATAGGTGTAATTTCCTGCACCGCCACTTACCAGAAGAACAATTGAGCCATCATCTTCGTCTGCTGTGGGATACTCAATATTTGCCTCCATCGCCAGAGAATCATTCCCTACAATGGTATAGGTTTCCTGGAAGGTACATTCATGAAAATCTGTTATACTCACATTATAGGTGCCTGCTTTTACATCGGTCAGATTCTTTTCGCTGGCTCCATTGCTCCAGATGAAAGAAAAAGGTGCAGTACCTCCGCTTTGATCAAGCAAAATGTTGCCCAACTCTTCATTGGCACATACGATATGGTCTATAGAAGCTTGTGCCAACAACTTTTCGGGCTGGGTGATTTCATAACTTTTGTGCATTACACAATTGCTGTCAATTACCTTAACATTATAGAGACCTGCCGGCAAGTTTGAGATATCAGCTGTGGTTACGTCTGGTTCATCCCATAAATATACCGGATCAACTCCATTTTCCACCGATAGCGAAATAGAACCATCTGCCCTTCCATGGCAACTTATCATTTGAGTATCTGCATTCACCACAGGAGCATCTTCATCGCTGATGTTTATACCCACGATTAACTCACAGCCATCATTATTGGCTACACTTATCATATATCTTCCTGCTACCAGATTATCAAGAGTGTATTCCTGTGTTTCTTGTGATGTTGTGTTTTCCCCGGCCAGCAAGGTATAGGTATAAGTATTAGCAGAGTCAGTGGGGGCAACAGACAAAGAGCCTGTTTCGAGTCCACAACCCGAAGCATCTATACTTTGCCATGCAACTTCGGGCATTACACCATTTGATGCGATCTCTATTACCCTGTCTGCAGTACAACCATATATATCAACAATTTCAAGTTCATAAATGCCCGCTGCAAGGTTTTCCAACACAGGAGACTGTTCTCCTCCTGCCCATTGATAGCTATAAGGAGACTGTCCATTTACCACTTCTACAGAAATAGATCCGTTTTCTAATCCACAACTGGCATCCATCTTATCCACTGCAGCTTCAAGCTGATATACATTTACTCCAATGTCAGCTGAGCCGGTGAATTGACAATTATTGTTATCGGTAACACTAAACGTATAGCTCCCGGGAGACAGTTGAACCAGGGATGATGATGTGCTGTCGGGATAGTTATCCCATTGAAAGCTATAGGGAGCAGAGCCAGCCTGAGGATACAATTCTATAGTGCCACTGGCAGAACCACACCAGGCATCCTGTGTATGCACAAGAACGGGTAGTTCAGTCTGATTTTCGACAGTTACACTAACTTCTGTTTTGCACCCATTGTTATCGGTAATCGTAATGATATAATCACCCGCGGAGAGTTCTTCTGCCAGGGGGCCACTTAAGGTATCATTGTGAGACCAGCTGTATACAAAAGGTTCAGTGCCATTTTGCGGAACTAGCAATATGGTTCCCCCCACGTTACAAATGGCAGGAGTAGTGGTGAAATCAACACTAATTTCCTCATCTTCAACTGTAATGATTTGTGTGAAATGGCAACCGGATGCATCGGTGATTGCTACTTCGTAATCTCCAGCGGAAAGCCCGCTCAGCAAGGCGGCATTTATTTCGGGGAAACCAGCCCATTCAAAAGTATAGGGTGCGGTACCATTAAGAGGAATAGCCTCAATACTTCCTGAGGCAGTGCCACAAAGACTATTGGTAACATCAAAATAATAACGTGCATCACAATCCGCTACATTTTCACCAAAGTGCATATTTATAAAAGGTGTTCGACTAATCTGCTGCCATTGCTCACCAACCTTTTTGAAGGAAGCGTCTGTTGGCTGATTATCTTGTTGCACTGCGGCCAAACCTACAACAGATTCCTGAGCAGGTGCAGATAAAACCGCCATATACTCCCCGGGCTGGAGGGTCAGATCCAGGGGAAGAACAAGCGTTCGTATTTCTGTGGCAGAAGATATATCTTCGGCGGTAACCACGTATTCATTGGTTTGGGCTATAAGGCTATAGGGACCATCTATGACATAAACTTCTCCTGCTATCCTGGCTCCTGCCTGAGTTGTGGTATCCAGAACTATGGAGAGTGAGGTAAGCTCCATGACCTCTGTGATTTCATATCTGTTGCCCGCCTCAAAAGCTTCTCCCGCCACATAGTCAGGCAGGGGTCCATCAGGATGAAGTGTTCCTGTTCTCGAAAAGGTGGTATCGGTAATCTCAAAGACAAAAGATGAGGTGTTGTTTTCAGGAGTCATATCCTCCTGATCCTGCTCAACCCTATATTCAACCTTATAAATCCCCCTGCCGGGAACCACAAATGGTTCAGCGGGATTAAACTGTTCTATCTGCGAAGGGGCAATACTGGATTGCTGCAATACTGAACTGTAGAGGTATTCGTTGACATTTGTGGTAAATCCAACACCGGTTTGTGACTTCCCGCCAGCATTTTGAACCGCAGCACCTAAAACCAGTTCACTCAACTGACCTGCTGGTATCTGTGCATATCCGCCAGCGTCGGTAGTTTCAACAATCTTAAGGTCGTTATCTATAAAAGAAACAAGTCTTACGTCATCAATCATCCACCAGTAATGAGAAGCGCCTGTATTACGAAAACGTACCCACACCTGAGTAAAATCAGCAGTGAGATGCGAAATATCAATAGCCTGATAAACAGGATTTACACTTGTATTATTGGGTCCTACGCCATTGCGTACATCGAAACTTGTCCAGGATTCACCATCGGTGCTTATTTCAACCATTATCAGGGTTTGATCAGCAGAACAGCAATACCTGAAATTATGCTGAAAAGTGAGCATCAGATTACCGGCCATACTAATATCTATAGGAGGACTTTGCAAGTAGGCATTGGTGGTCAATCCGTCTGAGTTTTGCGATGAACAAAGATCGGAATCCAGAATCATAAAACCATTTTCCGCTGATTGGGATGCAAGAGCAGGCATTCCCACCGAGAAGGGCCCCTGCGGCCCCTGATAGGTATGGGTGAAAGCACAAAAACCATTGAGATTTTCATTCACCCAGTCCTGGGGTAAACCATCAGCAAAGTCTTCATACCACAGTATGTTCTGCTTTTCAGGCAATGAATCCGAATAAGTGATGTTTTTCTCCACATTACCTGTCCCTTCCCAGGGTTCGGGTACAAATTGACTGTTTGCGTTGGGACTACTTAAAAAAACAATTGCTGTTATCAGCATGGGTAAGTACAAATTTTTCATTTGCTGCACTATTTATAGGTTAAATTGTAATCCGGATCAATTGCAATAAGACAACTAACAGAAGATTCTTTACCAGGATATTATCGCATAAAAATCTGCCACTGTATTCATCCCTCCTAAACAAGGAAAACATTAAATATGACAAGGATTTTTTTGCATGGTAAAAATACGCTTAGTATTTAGGTTATTGCTTACGTACTATACCTAAATTTAACCCTTATTTTCTATTGGTTTTACCGATAATAAGGCCAAATTGTTAGTTTAATGGGTTGGGTGACTTGGGGATTTGGGGACGGGGAGACTTGGGGACGGGGGTATATTGAGACTTGGGGACATGGAGACTTGCGACAGGATGATGATGTCCATTTTTCACTTTTCACTTTTCACCATTAGATTTTAGTTTTTAGATTTTAGATTTTAGATTTATAACGTTTCCCCCGCCTTCATCTTAACCAGAAACTCATAGGCTTCTTCAATAGACAATACATGTTTTGCCGTGAGAGTAAGTTTCTCTTCGGTTTCTTTAATCATGCATTTTCGGGGGTTTTGCTGTACAAAGGATAGAATAGCAGCAAAGGTGTCGCCGGAGTAAAAAGGAGACTCTTGCTGAGAGATGAAATGACCGATAAATTTACCTGCCTTAAGGATTATTTTCTCAAAGCCAAGTGTTCCTGCAAGCCATCGAAGTCGTATGGCCAGAAAGAGACCTTCTGTTTCGGATGGAACCGGACCAAAACGGTCTTTTATATTTTGGGCAAACTCATCCAGCTCTTGCTCTGCCCCCAGATTATCCAATTCTTTATATAGGTTGAGTCTTTCCTGTGTACTTTCCACATAATCGGTAGGAATAAGCAACTGAAGGTCCGTTTCCAACACACAATGCGCTTCATAATCGTGCTGCACAGATAAATCATCAGCAAAATAATCCTTAAACTCTGTTTGTTTTAATTCCAGTATAGCCTCATCCAATATCTTATGGTACATGTCAAAGCCAATCTCTGAGATGAATCCGCTTTGTTCTCCACCCAGCAAATTACCCGCTCCCCTGATATCCAGATCACGCATGGCGATATTAAACCCACTTCCCAGGTCTGAGAACTCTTCGATAGTTTTCAATCTTTTTCTTGCCTCCTCAGTAATAGAAGTTAGTGGGGGAGCCAGTAAATAACAAAAGGCTTTTTTGTTTGTTCGTCCAACACGTCCTCTCATTTGATGCAAATCACTCAACCCAAAATGATGTGGATTGTTGATCAGGATGGTGTTAGCGTTGGCGATATCCAGCCCCGATTCAATGATGGAGGTGGCTACCAAAACATCGTAGTGACCATCAATAAAATCGACCATTACCTCCTCCAGTTTATGTCCAGGCATTTGCCCATGGCCAATGGCAACGCGCAAATCAGGGCAAAGACGGTAAATCATTGCGGCCACTTCTTCTATATTCTGAACCCTGTTGTGAATAAAAAACACCTGCCCGCCCCTGCTCACCTCATACATTATGGCATCACGCACCAACTCTTCATTAAACACATGCAGCTCAGTAATAATCGGATATCTGTTTTGGGGTGGCGTATTGATAAGCGAAAGATCACGCGCACCCATTAGCGAAAACTGAAGAGTACGTGGGATGGGGGTCGCTGTAAGGGTAAGGGTATCCACATTTACTTTAAGTTTCTTAAGTTTCTCTTTGGTAGATACACCAAATTTCTGCTCTTCATCTATCACCAGTAGGCCCAGATCCTTAAACCGTACATCTCCGCTTACCAAACGGTGTGTCCCGATAAGGATATCCAGGGTGCCATCGGCTGCTTTCTTTAGGATTTCTGTCTTCTGTTTGGTCGACCTGAAACGGTTGATGTAATCAATATTACAGGGAAAGTCTTTTAGTCTTTCGCTAAAGGTATGGTAATGCTGAAGTGCCAATATGGTCGTAGGTACCAGTATGGCCACCTGCTTGCTCTCTGTAACGGCCTTGAATGCTGCTCTTATGGCTATTTCAGTTTTACCAAAGCCCACATCTCCACATATAAGCCGGTCCATGGGATAGGGTTTTTCCATATCGGTCTTGAAATCAGCAGTAGCCTTTACCTGATCAGGAGTATCTTCATACAGAAAAGAAGCTTCCAGTTCATTTTGTAGATAAGTATCTTCTGAAAAAGCATATCCTTTTTGAGCCTTACGCTCGGCATACAGCCGGATTAAATCCTTGGCAATATCCTTTACCCTGCTCTTGGCTTTTTTCTTCAGGTTAGACCATGCCGGAGAACCCAGTCGGTTGAGCACAGGCTCTGTACCTTCTTTTCCGGAATATTTCGATATGCGATGTAAGCTGTGAATGCTTATATACAGGATATCATTCCCCTTGTAGATAAGTCTTATCGCCTCCTGCAGCTTCCCGTTGACCTCGATCTTTTCCAGGCCACTAAAGATACCAACACCATGGTCTATATGGGTAACATAATCTCCCGGCTGTAGGTTGTTGATTTCCTTAAGGGTAATCGCTTTCTTACCGGGAAATTTATCCCTGATGCGAAAACGATGGTACCGTTCAAATATCTGATGATCGGTATAGCACAACACTTTAGCATGATGATCAATAAAGCCTTCATGCAGTGAAATGGTGAGTATATCGTGCTTAAGATAACCCTCCTGTTGCTTTTCCTCAGCAACTATTTCAAAGATAGAATGAATGCGGCTAAGCTGTCGTGGGTTGTCTGAAAGCAGTAAATTAAGGAATCCCTGCGAGGTCTTCTCCATCAGGTTGCGGATTAGCAACTCGAAATTCTTATTGAAGGAGGGCTGTGGACTGAAATCAAAAGCAAAAGATGCCGTGTTTTGTTCAGTAAAATAATGCCTGCGATATTCCACATTGCTGAAAGTGGCTATTTTGTTAATGAAAATATCTCCATCAATAAAAAGCTCTCCAGGCTTACTGTGCTTTATGCCCGAGGTGAACGATTCAAAAATGGTTTCAGCACTTTTGTATGCTTCTTGAATTTTATCCTTTGCAAACAACACATCATCGCTCCAGAAAATTGTATGAGTTGGCAATATCGAAAAGAAATCCTCCTTCTCATGCTTGTCGGCCAGCTGACTCAAATCCGGAAGTATGGTTATTTTCTCCAGCTTCTCAATAGAGATTTGATTTTCGGGATTAAAGGTTCTCAGGCTTTCTACCTGATCACCCATAATTTCAATCCGAAAAGGAAAGTCATTGGAATAGGAATACACATCTATGATACCTCCCCGCAAGGAAAACTGTCCGGGTTCCACCACAAAATCGACCCGGGAAAAGCCATACTCAAGCAATAACTCCA
>JBEPXC010000119.1:0-11185 GCA_041642035.1 Sphingobacteriia bacterium | reverse complement strand
ATATCATACATCTGAATTTTGAAGGTATTCCCTTTTTGTTGCAGTTTCAGCTCAAGGGTAAACAGCCCCGGATTGGGATTGGGAAAAATATGTATCCAGTCATGCTCCTTGTCAGAATTGTGTACTGACATTTCATTGCAATCTTCCACATTGGGCTGATAAATGCCAAGGTCGATGGTGGTGATATTGCCTGATTTTTTCACCACCGGCCCTTTGTTAGCCATAGCCACGGTGCTAACCCAACACAAGCAAATGATCAATCCTGAAACTTTTGCTATATTGTTCATGCTTTTTAAAATTTGGATTAGATGGATTTTATTCGAATAAATTTGATTTAAGTTGTTGAATGGAACCCACTTACACCTTATTCATTGCCTTTTGTGAGCGTGCGGTGCTCATGTGGGTTTCATTTGAAATCCGGCAGAGATGATATGATAATTGAATTAAGAAAACAGACGACAATAAACACCCCTTCTAATTTAAAAACTGTTAAAGGTATGTTAGTATTTTTAAATAAGCAAACTTCATCTTCATTTTGTACTTGTTTATCTAATATTTTAAAATGGCATTCCAGGAAAGAAACAGCCAGAATCACCACTGGAGGGGCTTTCGAAGCATAGTACTGGGCCAAAGCAAGAGAAAGACATGAGAAAATTTGATCACGCTGAATAAAATTTATCTTCTGGCCAGTTTGTCGGATTGTTGATGATATAGGTTGAAATTCGCTGATAACTTTCTTCATTACGAATAATGTGATCATGATAACGTGATTGCCAGGCAAATAATAAATTGTATTTTCGGGATTCAAAGGATAGTTTGAAATTTCCAACCAGCATTCACTGGCAATCTGACCAATGGCCGATAACTGCATCCGGGCATTCAGAATTTGACCAAAATAATGATTTTTCTTATTATCGGTATTTAAGGTGACAAAATAGGCGCCGCTATGGGTATAATCCCACCAGGATGCCCGGGCTGAAGGAATACGGTATCTATTGCGGAATTTTTCTGTCATGGTCTGAATGTATTCAGCGTTCTGACTGGTGCTTCTAAGTTAAAACCCCATTCTCACCCCCAGTGTAAACATCCTGGGATGGGGATAATTGCTATAGTCCATCCCTGAAGGAACTTCCGGTTCCGGCCCGGGATAATTGGTGATGACAAATGCCTTTTGAACCGTGGCAGAGATCTCCAGGTTGAGATTGCGCGCTGTAAGATTATTAAAATTATAGGTCAGATCTATGAAATCCATCCTTAAGTAAGAGGCATCCTGCACATAGTAATCGGATAAAACCTGGGCACTGGCAAAATTATGCTGAAGTGCCTCTGTGGTAATATTGGAACCATCTCTGAATAGCCTGTCATAGTTTCCAAAAACTAGTGAGCTTTGGTTATATACATAATTCCCGCTCACCCATGTTCCCGCCATTGAAAGTCGCCATTTACCGTATCGAAAGTGGGAAGCAACACCCATGATGAGATCAGGATCAGGAGATTTGAAAGGTATCATGTCCCTGGAATCGATGATGCCGTCGTTGTTTTGATCCACATACGGGTCATTGGGCAGGAAAACCCCATCATCTGAGTAGTTGAGTTGGTAAACAAAAAAGGAATTTGCCGGATATCCTTCCCTGAGATTTCTAGGGCTATTATAAGTTTCGGTAACCTGGTTTTTCTTCGTGGTCAAATGAGCCCCTATATCCCATGATAATTTATCTGATTTTATCGGTGAAGCATAAATGGAAAATTCACAGCCTTTGTGATTTATATCAGCGACATTATCCAAAATATAAGATCCCCTTCTGTAACGAGAAGGAAAAATCACTTCTGATTGTTTTGTATCAAAATATTTGATGATTCCTGTGAACCGGTTTTCCCATAAACCATAATTGATTGTGGCATCAAAAGAATTAAATTGTTCTGGTTGGTCAGTAACCACCAAATGCCAGGGTGAAAAATCCATTCTTCCACTCTGGCCCACAGCCGTGCTGATTTTTAATTGTGAAAGGAAAAAATCTTCGGGCCAAAAGGATTCGTTGTGCATTTTCCAGGCCGCAGCCAGCGAATGATAGCCAAAGTTTGGGTTATCCGGATTATACAACGATGACCGGTCATTGCGAAAATTATAATCAAGGAAATATAGGTCCTTAAAAGCATAACCCGCTCCGAAGGTGAAAGAAACCAGCTGCCTCCTATTGTCCCCTTTCCCATTGCGATAAGTGCTGTAGGGTTCTCCGGCCAGGTTGTTTCTAAGGTTAGACTGAAGGATGGAGTATTCATGGTTGAAATCCTGCCTGGAGATTGCTGCTGACAGAGCAATCCTGCTATCGATGGCAGACAGATGTCTGTTGAAACTGATGCGACCTTCAAGCAACCGGTTGGAATATGTATCCTCATTCATGGTATATGCCCCTCCAAATAAATAACTCCATGCCGCCTGATCGGAAATTGTTCTCTCCCTCTCTGTACTCAGGGTTTGCTGGTATGCGGCTACACCCATTGTAATATCCGGGAAGAAGTGCAATGCATAATCTGCATTGGCTTGTATTCCAAGGGTTTGTGTGGTGCTAAAATCTTCGGTTTGGTTCAACACGGCCACCGGGTTGCGAGTGAAAGAGTGTAACACCGGGCTGTTGCCGGTCCAGGTAAAGTAACCCCCAAAAATACTTTCAGGATCTCTAACCGGTTGTGTAGGGTCAAATCTTATGGCGTTAGCGATAGCATCATGAGGTGCAATCCTGTTTTCAAGTTGCGATGTATGCAGGTTTATGTTGATGCGCAGGTGATCATCCAACAGTGATGGGCTCAGGTTGAGCCTGCCTCCCAGGCGCCTGAGGTTATCCGTAGTCAGAACCCCTGCATGGTCGTTGAAGTGAAAAGCCGCTCTCCAGGGAATCTGTGCCACATTTCCGGAAGCCGAAAGATGGTGGCTTTGAGAGAAAGCATTGCTATAGATTTCATCTTGCCACGAAGTATTGGCTTCCCCCATAAGTCCAGTTAACTCAGGCTGATCCGAAAACCGCTCTAAAACCAAAAAGCGAAAGGTCGCCGCATCAAGCACATCCACCTGCTTTCCGGGTTGTGCAGCAGACAAATGAGTGGAATACGCCAAAGAAAAGGGATCTCCTTGTTGCGCTCTTTTGGTGCGTATAAGAATTACGCCATTACCACCTCTCCCACCATACAGGGATGTTGAAGCGGCATCCGTCAACAGAGTAATGGATTCAATGTCTTCGGGATTGAGGAAATTCAAGGGGTCGCGCATACCATCTGCAAAACGGGGGTCCTGAGGCAGTTCGTCCACCACGATCAGCGGTTGCCCGATGGTAGCAAACAGGCTGGAAGAACCCATAGCACCAGGGGCGCCGCCATCAAGGGTAATCCACATGCCCGGTGCACGTCCCTGTATGAGTTGCCAGATGTTTACATAGTTTCCCTTGTTGAAATCAGCTTCTGTTAATACCACTACAGAGACTGTTTCGTGGAGATTCCGGGGCAAATCTCCTGAAACACGTTCCATACCCTGGGTTTCATTTTCTTTGGGTGTTTCCCCGGCAAATAAAAATGCAACCGGAAGAGCAAACAAACAGAGGCTGATAATCGATTTTCTGAAAGTACAAAACGGGTTAAACTTAGTACTGCTGGACAGGGACTTGTTGTTCATAATCTTTGGCCGTTAAAATTTCTCTTCACTGTGTGTTTGAAAGCTATTTTATGGTCTTTCTGATATTCTTATTTCATTTCTATCTAACATGTAGGTTTGTCCTTTACGCCCGAATCCATCCCAATTACAAAAATTCAATTTTCCCCAGCGTTTAGCGAACCGCTCTATACGAGATTCGTATCCCGAAAGCTTTCGGGATTGGTGTGAGAGGCCCTCCCAGTCAGTCTATCTGGAGGGGAGGTGTACTCATTGTGCGTAGTTTTTCATAGCCAATTTATAAATAATTTCCCCGACGTTTTTCTTTTTCCAAATCTCCAATTTCTCCCCGTCAAAACGATAATCATGGCTTCCACTCAAAACATAGCTTGGGCCATAAGTAGAGGGACCATGTAAAAACAAGGTGTCTATAAAATGTAAAGTTTCGTCATTAATTTCAAATATTCCTGCTCCGCTGCCAAAAGGTAAATTCGTTTGACATTCATAGTATCCGTTTGAAATATTCAAAGTCACGGTTCCATAAATATTGTCAGAATTCATTGTTTGAAAAGTTCCAGAAAAACTCATTTCCCATTGAGGGTCTAGTGGCAGATTGTTCTCTTTCTTATCGCAACTTAAAAGAAGTGTCAAGAGACACATAATAACAAATGCTTTTTTCATAGTTATGTTTTTTAAATTGGTCTTTTATGACATTTCCGCATCATTTTTTAACTGTCACATATTTCAAAATCCCACACCAAATATAAATTATTTTTCCAATAACATATATCTTATTTTTGATTATTTCTTAATTATCAGTAAGTAAGGGTTGGCGTTTTTCGGTTGGAGAAAATTCCGTTTACCTGCGCGAGAGGGTGATGAAACCCCTGCCCAACCTCCAACCATCTTCGTACTTAAACCGTATTTAAACCGTAAAAATACGGTTTAAATACGGTTTAAGTATGGCCTTGGTCAGGCCCGGAACCAGTGAAGGGAAAAAATGCTGCCCCCTTGTTTCCAAAAGGAAAAAGGGGGCAGGCTATTTATACCAAATCTATATCGTCAACTGCACTTTCTGTTGCAGGGGCCAACGTGTCATCCAGCAATACTTAAATCATTATTAAGTGTTGGCTTAAGAGGCTTTCTGAGCCACTTGTTGTTGATCTACGACAAATTCCAGATTATCTTTATACCACTGCTCTTCTTTTTTGAAAGGTAAAAGAAAAGAAGTAGAGTAATTCATTACAAAATTTATAACCCCCAGCACTACAGCTAAGAAACCTAATATCATAGCAAGAATAAAAATGAATAAAAATGTAATAGCCATACCGGCCATGGTGGATTCGCCATCGAAGGACCTGGATCCATCGCTGTATTTTTTATAATAAGTGGTTCCTAATCCAACAAACAAGGCTGCAAAAATCCCTGATACCATACCTGAATTTTTACCCCCGATCCATTTCATCCTTTTTTCAACACCGTACCTTGTTGTACGGCTTGAAAGAATATAGAAAAGTAATCCTAATAGGTGAAAGACTATGAAAGTACCGATGCCTCCTGCTGTGAAAACATAAAGCAGAGCCACGCCAATGCTGCAGCCAATGATCCAGTATGAGCCTGTGAATACCCTCTTTGACCGATCATAGTAGACCTGTTCAAATTCTTTTATTCTTGCCAGAATCCGTTCATCATCTGGATTCAGATGCTTTTTAATGTAATCCAACCCCTTTTTTACAAATTTAGACTGACTTCCCTTGGTAATGGTAATTAGATTTTCATCATTATCCCCTTTTATGGGCGTGAGTTTTTCTTCAATTCTTTCAAGTATTTCCTCTGATTTTGCATTTCTCTGTTCTATAGTAAGTTCATTGTCAACATTGATTTTATCAGGATGATTTTCCGGAGAAAAAATATGTTCATTAAAATTGGTATATAATATAATGGGAAGAAGCACAAAGACTCCACCCAGGTAACCAATCAGTATTAAAACTTCAAACCAATCTATTCCGATTCCTGAAGAATCTTGAGCAGCTGCTAATGCTGTTGTATCATTGATTGCAAAAGTGGTGCTAACCATCAACATTAAAAGGAACAATAGTAGAATCCAGTTCTTTTTCATAATACTGTTTTTTTAGATTGTTTGTACTCTTAAAGATTTATAATACTATCCTCGTATCAAAATCATTGATAAGCTATAGGGTTGATAATCAATGATTAAATAAATAATTTGCAAATGAAGGGCAAAAAATATATTCTTATTGGATAAAGCAAGTGAATGGGTTTATCGCTGAAAGCAAAGCAAGATTAAGAAATATTTGGCCAAAATACAAATAATTTATGTTAAAATATTTGTTTAGCCAATTGGTTATTCGCATTCATATAAAAAAAGATGCCCCCTAATTTCCCATAGGGAAAAAGGGGGCATGCTACTTAATGGAATTAGGGATATTTTATACGTTGTAGGTGCTGGAGGCTGTGGTGCCGCCTCTTCCGGTCCAGTTGGTATGAAAAAACTCTCCTCTGGGTTTATCGATACGCTCGTAGGTGTGGGCGCCGAAATAGTCGCGTTGTGCCTGCAGCAGGTTGGCGGGCAGTCTCTCGCATCGGTATCCGTCGAAATAAGAGAGGGCTGAAGAGAGGGCCGGCACGGGTATCCCGTTGGTTGCTGCAGCAGCTACCACCCGTCGCCAGGCGGCATTTGACTCGCTGATTTTGTTGTTGAAAAAGTCGTCGAGCAACAGGTTGGCAAGATCTGGATTTTTGTCAAAAGCATTTTTGATGTCTGCCAGGAAAGCAGAGCGGATGATACATCCTCCGCGCCACATCAGGGCAATAGCACCGTAGTTGAGGTTCCAGCCATACTCTTCAGCTGCTGCGCGCATCAGCACGTAGCCCTGGGCATAGGAGATGATTTTGGAGGCAAAAAGGGCTTTGCGGATGTCTTCAATAAACTCTTTCCTGTTGCCGCTAAATGTGGGAGTAGGGCCGGAGAGAATGTTGGAGGCGATAACCCTTTCGTCTTTTTGTGCCGACAAACACCTGGAGAATACCGACTCGCCGATCAGGGTAAGGGGGATGCCAAGGTCGAGGGCGGTGATGCCGGTCCATTTTCCCGTGCCTTTTTGTCCGGCGGTATCCAGTATTTTGTCTACCATGGGTTGTCCGTCTTCATCCTTATAGGCCAGGATGTCGCGGGTGATCTCGATGAGGTAACTGTCGAGTTCGCCCTCGTTCCACTCTTTGAATACGTGGTGCATCTCTTCGGCGGTCATACCCAGTAAGTCTTTCATGAGTTGGTAGGCTTCGCAGATCAGCTGCATGTCGCCATATTCAATGCCATTGTGTACCATTTTGACGAAGTGGCCGGCACCGTTTTCTCCTACCCAGTCGCAACAAGGCGTTCCGTCTTCTACCTTTGCGGCAATAGACTGAAAAATAGGTTTTACGTGAGGCCATGCTTCTTTTGAGCCTCCGGGCATAATGGAGGGGCCTTTCAGGGCTCCTTCTTCACCTCCCGAAACGCCAGTGCCGATATACAGCAGGCCTTTTTCTTCCACGTAGGCCGTGCGGCGATCGGTATCAGGGAAATGGGTGTTGCCGCCATCAATGATGATATCGCCTTTGTCGAGCAGTGGGAGCAGGGTTTCAATAAAATCATCAACGGGCTTGCCTGCCTTAACCATCAACATTACCTTGCGGGGCGATTTTAGGGAGCCAACCAGTTCTTCAAGGTTCTGTGTCCCAATAATGTTTTTATCCTTACCTCTTCCGGTTACAAAGTTCTCTACTTTGTCGTACGAACGGTTGTAAACAGCCACCGTATAACCCTTGCTCTCCATATTCAAAACCAGGTTTTCACCCATAACGGCCAAACCAATGAGCCCAATATCTGCTTTTTTCTCCATAGTAAATAAATTTTTGTTGTGTGTATGATTGCGAGTTGGTTTTATTAAGTATGTAACAATATATAGTTGATATTGATGATTATCGTAAATAGGAAACAAGCCGCCTGGGCGTATAGTTTAGCTATCTTCAATATTGTATCCCAAATCTTCTAACAAAGTTTTCCAGCGCTTATTCTCCCGGCTAAGTTTTACCCATAATCCTTCGGGTTCACGCCGGACAGGATAGGTTTCCCGCTGCAGTTCAAAGGATTGGGGCGAAAGTTTTAATTTTATGGAATCTGCTTCTATATTGTAGGCTGCCAGACTGATTGCTGAAAACAGGCTTTCTAATGAATTATGCCTGTTGATTATTTCTACAGTGCTTTGTTGGGGCAGTGGCAGGGATTGCGGGTACCAGTCGTCCATTCCTAAATGGAAAAACCTGCTGATGGCCTGCACGCTCATGGCTGTTCCGTTGGCTTTACCATCGGCTGAATATCCGGCGATATGCGGAGTAGCAATGCGGGTAAGCTTCATCAGGTTAATATCCAGCTCAGGTTCATGTTCCCATACATCGAGTATGGCTCCGGCAATTTGTTGGTTTTGCAGGGTGTTGAAAAGTGACCGGGTGTTTACCACCTCTCCGCGTGAGCTGTTTATAAACCAGGCATCGGGCTTCATTTGGGAGAAAAACTCCTCATCGGCCATATGAAAGGTGATGTAGTTTCCGGTTCTTACCAGGGGTACATGCATGCTTATGATGTCGGATTGGGCCACCAGGGTGTTGAGCTCGGTAAAATGATCCGGCCCTTCCTTTTGTGCCCTTGGTGGGTCATTGAGGAGTACTTTCATGCCGAGGGTTCGGGCCATTTTCTCAACTTTGGAGCCCACATTGCCGACGCCAACAATGCCCAAGGTAGTTTGGCCGAAGGGCTTTTTCGTTATATTGCTTATGGTAGCCAGGACCGAAGCAATATACTGTTTTACCGAGCCTGAGTTGCAGCCCGGAGCATTGGTCCAGCGTATGCCCTGTGCATCGCAGTATTGGGTATCGATATGATCGTATCCGATGGTGGCCGAGGCAATGATTTTCACCCCGGTATTCTCCAGTAATTGCTGATTGCATTTGGTGCGCGTGCGAACAATCAGGGCATCTGCATCCTGAAGATGCTCTCTGGAAATCTTACTTCCGGCAATATATTCCACCCGTGCAACTTTTTCAAGGGCACCCTGGAGAAACGGAATTTTGTTGTCGGCGACTACTTTGATCATAATGCGAATATTAGCGTTGGTGACCAGAACTACTTGTATAGGTTGGCTGATGATTATAAGCAGAGGCTTTTTTCATCAGGTAAAAAATCTTTCCCTGCTGGCCCACAGCCCCAGGGCGGGATTTGAAACATAAAATATCTCTTCTCCATCGGGCATGATGTTGATGCCATCCTTAAGAATTTCCGGATTGTATCGCTGGATCATATCTTCCAGGGGAGCGTAGTTGAAGTTGGCCGAGCGGATTTCCTGTTCCGTAATATGACCGGGGCAATAAGTGATGGTAAAACGATCCTCTGCCGATCCATGGATGAGGTGTGCCGCGGCACTCAGGTTATTGAGCAGGTCGCTGTTCTTGTTGGTAAGCTCCAGGATTTCGGGAGTGGTCAGGTAGCCGTATTTTCTGATGAGCATGTCTATTTGTTTGTCTTCGCCAAACTCTTTAAGCCCTGGTGCCAGCACCACCAGTTCGCCTTTGTCGGCAATGGCCATGCGGGTGCGGTAAATACTCTTGTTGCCCAGCCAGGTGCTTTTAAACTCATCGGGGTTAAGGTATACCACCACCTTGGGCAGGGGCTTGTCGAGCATGATGAAGTTGACCTTGAGGGAGAGTTCGGCTGCCCGGTAATAGCATTCGAGGTCATCACCAATATACAGGCCTCTTACGGCGAGTTTTCCATTTTCATCTTTGGCAACTACCGTAAGGATGTATAAAATGGGAAGATGCTGGGCGAAATTCTCTGATGCATAATTCAACACCTTACGCACGGGCGTGTCGGAGCGGCCCAGGATTCTTTCAATGCCATAGGCAGCACCCAGGAAGTGACTCTTGTTGATGCCTTCAGCTCCACCCGTGCCAATAAAAATATTCTTGTTGAAGTTGGCCATGCCAATTACCTCATGAGGCACCACCTGGCCCGGCGAAAGGATCAGATCGTAATTGCCTTCCACCAGCATGCGGTTAACCTGGGCAGGCCATGCATAATCCACCAGGTTATCCGAAACTTCTTTCACGTAATCTGCAGGTACTTCGCCCAGGGTAACGATATCCGACCGCCATTTGTGTTCGCGAAAAAGCGAAAGGGGGACCCCCTCAAACATGCGAGTCAACTCCTTTTCCGTCATGGGGGCATGCGTTCCCAAAGCCGGCAACACATCCGTCAGCGCTTTCCCAAAATATTCATACGAAAGGCTTGTGAGTTGGCCGGCAAAGGAATGAAAACGCGTAAAGTCGGGCGGAATGGCCAATACCTTCTTGCGTTCTCCTAGCTTTCCAAAGGTTTCGAAAAGCGCTTTTTTGATGTCGTATTGACTCATACTGGTGGTTGCAGAACCATGGGCAAAGTATAGCATAGCAGGCGTTATTTAGAATTTCCAGGTGGGTTTCTCAGGCAAATAGGCATTAAACTCTTCAATGAGCGAATCCTGGTATTGACCCTCGTAATTCTGTGCGAAGAAACGGTCGAGTCCTTCTTCGAAAAGTCTCTTCCAGGAAGCATTTTCATGTCCGGGATTGATAGGGTAGAAGAGCACGCCATTGGTTTTTGCTGCCTTCAAATCTCCGGGAGCATCGCCAATCATCAGGATTTTGGTATCGGGATATTTGCCTTTGGCAGCCAGGGCCAGGTGCTCGGTTTTGGTGCCGAATTCCTGACCGGCAATTACGTGAACGTATTTCTTGATGTCGCTTTCTTCCCATTCTCTTTCCAGCGCTTCTACCGGAGTTTGCGAAATCACCAGGGCGTCAGCGTTTTCATGTATCTTTACCAATGCTTTGCCTGCGAAGGGGAAGGGACCCATGCCATGCACCATATCGGCCACATCTTCATTTACCTTTAAAGACCAGGCAAGTACCTTATCGATCATAGGGTCATTTTGCTGCTCAGCATAGGTTTTTAAGGTAGGATTGCCCAGTTTGCTTTCTTTCTTCACCCATTCTTTCAGGGGGCTAAGGTCGGGTAGTTCAACTTCCCACTCCTGCACTTCGGGGCGACTTTTCAACAACTCTACGGCCTCAATAAGGGCAATAAATCGATTGATACCCCGGGTTTTGGAGTACAGGTTGACAAACTCCCAGGTCTCGCGGGCGTATTTTGATATTTTCTGCAGATCGAAATACTTGATGAAATTGGGGCAGAAGCATTCTTTCTGTTTGATCTCCATGGTATCGAATACGCAACCATCGGAATCTATGCCGATAAAAAATTCTTTGGTGGGCTTTAAATCTTTCAGTTGTTGCTGAAGCTGGTTCATATCACTCATGTTATTCTTTTTTTTACAAGATTATTACAGTTGTATTTTGTTTTCAGCTAATCCTTCCGGGGCATTATTTTTAACGACCATCAAAGACCGCATCAGGATGCCTCGGGGGTATATTTATCCAGTTTTTGGG
>JBEPXC010000118.1:0-11207 GCA_041642035.1 Sphingobacteriia bacterium | reverse complement strand
CAGGCCCGTAACTTTCAGAACCCATTACAGCATAAATAATCAGACCATTCAATTCTCAGGTTCTGAGAAAATAACATTCAGCCAGTTCGACCTTGATCCTCCTACTGCTTTGCTGGGAACTGTCAGAACCGGTGATGATCTGGAAATACAATTCGACGTAAAATTTAATACTTCCTCAGCTGCAAAATAAGATCTGCCTGAACAGGCAGTTGTTATTTTCTTAATCCATTAATTATTAATATTTATAATCCAATAAGTATGAACACGCTTAAAACACTTTTTATCACACTTTTTATCGTAGGACTTTATACCTCCTCATTTGCACAGCTAAAGGATCTTCAGTACTGGAGGCCCAATGACCAGCGCGGAGTTAATGTATTTGAATCCTCTAAACTGGATACTGTGCCCTGGGATGGCGTGAGAGTTCGCATAGGCGGTGCCAATACTCTGCAGTTTCAATCTCTGGAAGCCACCAACAGTGGGGTAGAGGTTTTTGATCTAAGTCCAAACTTTAATCTTGCTACTTCCAATCTCGATCTTGATGTTCAGTTGTACCCGGGTTTGCGTATGCATTTGCGCACCTATTTGTCATCCAGACACCATCCCGAGCCTTATGTAAAAGGTGGGTATATGCAGGTTGACAGACTTGATTTTATCCGTCCCGGCTTTATGTCGTCGCTTATGGACAAAATAACCGTTAAGGTAGGTCACATGCAAATCAACTATGGTGACAACCATTTCAGAAGATCAGACAATGGCCAGGCCATTTATAACCCCTTTGTAGGCAACTACATTATGGATTCATTTACTACTGAAGTAGGTGGAGAGCTTTATTTTCAAAGCAATGGTTTCCTGGGTATGGTGGGACTGACCAATGGCAAGCTTAACCAAAGCACTATTCAGGCAGCCGAAGACGCTCCCAAGACCACACCTTCTATTGTAGCCAAACTTGGATTTGATGATCAGATTTCTGAAAACCTGCGTTTTCGTTTCACGGGTTCTGTTTACCATACAGGCGAATCTTCCAGTGTTTATTTGTATACCGGTGACCGCGCCGGTTCACGCTACTACAATATCCTTACCGACAATCCAAAAGAATTCCGCACCCCACGGTTCGACCCCGGTTTTAAAAATGAACTAACAGCAGTTATGCTTAATGCTTTTGTGAAATTCCAGGGCGTTGAATTTTATGGTGTTTTTGAGAACTCTTCCGGTAAAGCTGTCGCAGAAACCGATCGCAGAACATTTAATCAGTATGGTGCCGAACTGCTATACCGTTTTGGTGCTAATGAGAAATTCTATTTGGGTGGACGTTACAACCTGGTAGATGGTACAACCAATGATGGCACCGAGGTAGACATCAACCGCATGAATATTGGCGGTGGTTGGTTCCTGACCAAAAATGTAATGGCCAAAGCCGAATATGTAACCCAAACCTACAACGGTTTTGCAGAAGACAGCCCTTTGAACGAGGGAAAATTCAATGGTGTGGTATTGGAAGCTATCATTAGTTTTTAATCCTTTTACCGGCAATGGATGATTAAAGCCATTGCCGGTAATTTTTATCTCTCTTTGTCATGATGCGTTTGTTTTTTTCTTTTTTCATTCTTTTCTCTTGCTCTTTTGTTGCTCTGGCCAGTAATGAAGTGGTCAGGCATTGGAGTGTTTCAGGACTGAGTTCTCTGCAGATACAAGGATCAACCAATATAAATAATTTTGTTTGCACCTCAGGCGATTTTGTTGGAGGCGACATGCTCACCGGGCAGCGAAGCCCCGGCACTGATCAATGGGAGCTCAATGGCGAGATATTCCTTAAGGTCGATGCTTTTGACTGCAACAACCGCATGATGAACAATGATTTCCAGGAGACCCTGAAATCAGATACCTACCCCGAAATAAACATTCAGTTTCATGATCTTAAAGAGGTAGCGGGGCAATCGCCAAAAGCAACAGGACTGGTTGAAATTACCATGACAGGGGTCACAAAGAGCTATCCTGTTTATTGTGAGCTTATCTCTTATGATGAAGGCTACAGTATACTAAAAGGAAAGAAAGTACTTTATTTTTCTGATTTTGGACTTGAGCCCCCGCGTAAAGGTCTGGGAATGATAAAGGTTAAGGATGAACTGGTGGTGAATTTTCAGCTCAGACTTGAACAGATATTACCATAAACTTACGTGTGTGTATCTTTGGTAAGGCCGTCTCTAAAGCAACTTTAGGACGGCCTTTATCATTTTTCTTTGGAGTAAATATATTGGAATTCTAATATTTTCAGGTGCCTTCAAATTCTTTTGTGAAGTGAATCAGGACCTCGACCTTCAGCAATCTGCCAGCGAAAGATGGTTAGTAACCAGATTGATATTCTCCGCCACATTATCCGTATCTTTATAATCGATTAAAGAGGATTGTTGATGAATTAAAATGGAGTTTTTATGAGCAATAAGAAGAATTTTATTACAACAGGGGTATTGGTTGATCCTGTTGGCAGAGATCAATACGGTGCGGAGATAGTGGTGGAAAACGGCAAAATAAGTCGTATCACCCGGCGTCCTGACATTACTTATCCTTACATCTTACCCGGTTTTATCGATGCCCATGTGCATGTGGAAAGCAGCATGTTAATCCCCTCACGGTTTGCACAGATGGCTCTAAAGCATGGTACGGTAGGCGTGGTAACCGATCCGCACGAAATAGCCAATGTTGCCGGAATTGCGGGTATTGAGTTTATGATAGAAAACGGCAGGCAGGTTCCTCTGGAGTTTTTCTTTGGTGCACCCTCCTGTGTACCGGCTTCTGCCCTTGAAAAGAGTGGTGCCTATATCTCGGGAGAGGATGTGGAGCAATTGCTTCAGCGTCCCGATATCTGGTATTTATCGGAGATGATGAACTTTCCCGGCGTTGTGAATGATGATCCTGAAGTATGGCATAAGCTCAGGAGTGCCCGTAAGTATAACAAACCCGTTGACGGACATGCGCCCGGGCTCATGGGTGAGGCTTTGGAGAAATATGCCAAAGCCGGTATTTCAACCGACCACGAATGCAGTACCCTGGAAGAAGCCCTGGCCAAAATCAGGCTGGGGATGAAGATTCTGATTCGTGAAGGAAGTGCCGCCAAGAATTTCGATAACCTCATTGCACTGCTTACAGACCATAGCGATAGGATAATGTTTTGTACCGACGACTGTCATCCCGATTTTCTGCTTAAGGGCCATATCAATAAGCTGGCCAGCCGGGCCATTAAAGCCGGGCACGACCTCTATGATGTGCTCAGGGTAGCCTGCATAAATCCGGTAAATCATTATAATCTGCCCGTTGGTTTGCTCAATGAAGGAGACCGGGCCGATTTTGTGGTTGTTGAAGACCTTAGGGATTTTCACGTCATCAGTACCTTCGTAGATGGTGTTGCGGTATTTGAAAATAAGAGGCTGAATTTTACTGTACCATCACCTTCACAGCCTGAATTTCCCTTCAGAAGGAGTTATGCTTCAGGACAATTAAAGGTAATGGCCACATCAGACAGGCTGAATGTTATTAAAGCGATTGAAGGAGAGCTGGTAACAGAATGGGAGGTGGAGGAATGCAGCAGGGGCAGTGAAGTAAAAGCCAATGTAGAGAAAGATTTGCTGAAGATTGTATTGCTCGACCGTTACAGCGAATCGGCTCCCGTAGTGGGGTTTATCAGGGGGTTTGGCCTGCAAAGGGGCGCCCTGGCATGCAGCGTAGCCCATGATAGTCATCATATTGTTGCTGTAGGATGCGACGATACCAGCATTGATCTGGCCCTGAAATGGGTGGTGGATCAAAAAGGAGGGATGTGTATTTCGGCGGAGGATAGTGTAGAAGGAATTGCCTTACCTTTCTTCGGTTTAATGACCGATGAGCCGGGTGAGCAGGTGGCCGGGCAGTATCATAAAATGGGGGTAAAGGCTCAGGACCAGGGCAGTGTGCTTTCCTCTCCGTTTATGACCCTCTCGTTTATGGCTCTGACGGTTATTCCCAGCCTGAAGATCAATCATAACGGTCTTTTTGACGTTGATGCCTTTGAAAGTGTTTCGCTTTTCGCCCCCTAAAAGAGAATTTATCTGACCACTTTACTGGAAAATTCATTTTCCAGGTGCTTTTCTGTCATAGCAAAGTACGATTCATCGAGGCTGAAAATGGTGATGTTAAAAAGAACATGGTCAGTGTTTTCGCGGATGGAGTGTATCTTGGGTTCTTTCTTTTGAGAGGCCCAGGGAAGGGTGAGTATGCTCACTCTTAGCTTTTCAATAAACGCTGTGGGGCCTTCGGGCATCTGAGCAAGAGGAACCTGTAAGATGAAATTATAACTCAGCAGACTTTGGGAAGGATATTGACGAAGTAAAACACTTCCCGTAATTTTGCTGTAGGGGATGCTAACAATACGTCCTGAAGAGTCCTCAATTTCGAGGGTGCTTTGTTTTATGGCACTAACCTTTCCCGAGATCCCGGCAACATCAATATGGTCCAGCAGGTTGAGGTTGTTGGCGGTCTTAAAAACAATACCCGCCATGATATCCTTTAGGCTGAATCTGGCCAGGTATAAGATGATGATGATAAAAACCAGCAAAGGTACAAGGGTTAACAGAAATCCCCTGTTAAACAGGTATTGAATGGCCCATATCAGGAAAAGAGTCCATACCACCAATTCGCTCAGGGGCAGAAACTTTTTCACCATCTCGCTGCGGTTTTTTGAGAGCCGCATGAATTGCAACAGAAACTTGAATAACCTGAAAAAAACCAGGATAAATAGTGCCGTAAAAATAAAAATGAGTATCGCTAAGGGATATATGTCCTGATCGAATGATTCCATCTGCCTTTGTTTTAAACAAGTTAATGTGTGCAATCAGAGAAGTTCTTTTTCAATCAAACGCTCTCTGATAAATGCGTGAAGATTAGGATTAAGTATATATACACCGGGTTGTGTTTCAGCTATTATTGCTGCCCTTCTGAGCAAACTTATCTTTTCTTTTACCTGTGGAAGGGGCATCATCATTATTCGGTGGATTTTTTCAGCGTTAAGCCTCTTGTGTAGGACAAACTGAACCAGAAAAATCAGGGTCTCAGCATTGAGTTTGTTTAATGCCGTTGTATCCGGACGACGGGGTCTTTTTATAAAGATCTCACCTTCGTTTGTTTTTACAATATTTGCCATCCATGTTTGCAGGCTAAGGCCAACATTACCGCGGGTATAATTAAAGTAGGTATTAAATAATTGGGCGAAATCCCATGAGCGCAGATCCGATTCCCGGGTGTTTTGATATACCAGCTGCATATTTCCCGATTTATGCCGTTGCAGAATAATGTCTTTAAGCTCCTCTGCATTGAAGGGCGAACAGTAAATGGTGCTCAGCAGAACGGAGTCAATACGGACAAACCTGTTGATGCTGTTGTAGGCATGACTGTTGGACGTAATGATGAATAATATTCTGCTGCCATACTCTTCCACCAGGTTGGTGATCAATTTTAAGACTTTTAGGCCGTTATGGGTTTTTTCCCACCACAATTCAAGATCTTCAATAATGATGACCGGTTTCTCGGGCAATGTATCCAGTATTTTTCTTATGTTAGCGGAGCCTTCGGTAGCCCGTTGAAGGGATCGTGCAAATTCTGTTTCGCTTACCGATCCGGCAAAGGGAGGACTGATAGTATATATGTTTCTGTGGGAAAGAAACATGTGAACAATGTAATTGACAAAAAAGGATTTACCCGAATTGTGCTCACCTTTGATCATCAAAGCACCATTGTACCCCAGATCATGCCTCGCCAGGGTGTCTTCTGCTTCTTTGAGTTCACGTTTTTTGCCTTGCCAGAAATCCATGAAGTAGTTGTTCTTTCTTAAAAACAACTGCTGGTAATAGGGTGGAATGGAACTCAGTATGTGACTCTTAACCGTTACTTCTTCATTAAGGGTATGGAGCTTGCTGATGGGGAAGCCAGTGTCTGATTCGTCGGTTTTGATCTGATGAGCATAGACAACCCTCTTGCTGCGGTCATACCATATTTTGATAAGATACTTCCTGGCAAATACCCGTGCCTTATCCAGCTCCTTTCTCCACCGTGAGCCTTTTACTTTGTCATTGTCCTTTCTTTTCTCCAACAGTCTGAGGTTCTCAGCAGTTTTAATAAAGGCGGTAAGACTGAGCAGCCGGTTGGTATTGTTGAGAGTACTCTGCAGCTTGTCGTGGGTGGTATTGAGTAAAGTGTGTATTCTCTCCTGTAAGGACAGGGTTCTCTCCTTTTGTTCTTCAAAAAATTCAGGGAGAGAAATCTCCACGGATTCTTCTTTGTCCGGCGTAAGGGTGATCTTGATGAGCCGTATAATTTCGATGATATCTTTCTCTGCTAATTTAGATTGGTATGCAAACTCCTTTAGGTCGGCCTGCATCTGCATCAGCAGATTGTTTTGAACGATAAAATGAACAAGCTTTGAAACCTCAATGGTTTGGGTATTGAAGTGAAAGGATCGGTGGTGAGTAAAGTCGGTGTCGGCATCCGGCTTCATCAGTTCGATATGGCTGGGAATTCTGCTTAGAGCCGCATTAATTCTTTCCTGGGTAGTATCTTCAATTTCTTTTATTTTTGCCTGCAGATCGCTATCGGGTTTGGTGGCTAATTCGGGTTTGCCAAGGGCTTTATCTTGTAGGGCCAGAACTTTCGCTTCATCAATAAACCTGATTATATATGAGGGCATTTGCAGGGGGGCGGGCTCTTCTGTTTGCTGCCAGCTTTCTTTTAACTCCGCTGATGCCAGCCTGATAAAGTGCCAGAGTTTGTATTCAATGGCAGAAAGGGTGATGTCGAGCAGGTTTTGGTTGATATACAGGGTCTGCAGCTGTTTCCAGTCGGCAGGATACATTTCCATGGCCCTCAGCTCGTGCTTTTTCAAGGCAGGTTGTGCTTTTTGCTTTTCACTTACTGCATTGGGATTTAATGCATCCAGCATAGTGTTGATCAGAGTAAGCACCTTAATGTTTTCCTGCCTTGCCACATCAAGCAGGTTGTTTCTTGAGGAATCTATAAAGGCTTCCAGGGTTGCAAATACATGCTCTATTTCTCTGTTCTCCCTGAAGATGAGATCATGGTTTAGCGAGTCGTTAAGGAGTGCATTTTCTAAGGTAAAAAGGCTATCGCGGAATTGTTGAAAGGCATTTTGCTGTTCAAAAAGATATTGTTGTGACAGATCGTTGAATTTCTGCCACAGTATTTTCCTGATGATGTGCCAGGTTTGGGGGTAATATTTTTGAAGGATCTTTTTGTAGTTTACCGTAAGCTTAACATACCTGCCTTCACCAATCATCTTTTTTCGTCTCAGGGATTTTATTCCTGCGATATCTTTACCGGCATGTTTCAGCTCATCTCTATCGATGAAGATGGCGGCCTTTTCCGGGAGTTTTTCCATCAATTCACTGATGCGCTTTTCGAAGTGGGCGAAGAATATTTCGAGCTTTCTTTGCTGGTCTTCCAGAAGATCATGGTTCAGGTAAGTCAGGATTTGTTGGTATCGGGTAAAGCTATTGTTGCTGAGCTTATAAAAGGCTCTGAGGGCATCTTCCTTGTCATGAGAATATTGATATTGGTTGAGCCTTTTCTCTATGATCTTATAGGTGGCATTCACCCGGTTTTGGGCATTTTTAATTACTTCCTGGTATTCGGTAAGAATTTTACCAAAGCCTTTACCAATAAGATCGGTGTTAAGAATGAATACCCGTTCAGAGAAATCTCTCATCAGGCCTGCCAGAGGGGGGTGATGAGGCCATTTTATTTCGGTCTCATCAATAAAATGCGTGGCAAGATCAGGTTTAGCTACAGGCAGTCTCAGGGGGAGAGCCGCTTGTCGTATCCCGATATGAAGCCGTTTAAATTGGGTAGATGCCCTGATCAATACCACCGTACCCAAATCAGCACACAGCTTGTTGGTTTCGTCCATGAATTTTTCTTCCTGACCGGTTTCGATATCAGGAATGCTCAGAAAGGTGATATCTGAATTCCCTGAATCAACACGGATGAGATCGTAGAATGGCTTTTTCTCAATTTCATTGTTGATGATGACAATCTCTGCATTTACTCTGAGATTATCCAATACTTCACGGGCAAAATTATAGATGTTTTCGCGTTCATCGTTGATCTTGTTTTCGATCATCAGTCTTAAGTGGCTATCTTTCCATCCTTCTGAAAGCCAGAGAAATTTCACCAGGTTTAATGCCAGGTTACCATTATTGCCCGATCCACGCCACCAGATATCGATGGTTTTTCTTTTTCCAAAACCACGATTGACATCATAATCCATCAACAGAAGATTTAGGTCGAGCTCAATGATGTGTTGTATCATTTGTACGAACTTCACCGTTTCGCGGGTCTTTCGGGTCCATCCCATCAAAACGGTATTGGGTTCGATACCGGCAAAGCCATAGGTCTCAGCCAGATTTTCGATGCCCTGATATATGTCGTGGCAGAAATAAAGGCGTGTAAATACCCCGGGGTTGCTTTCCCCTTCAGGAGCAGGCTGTTTTTGTTGAAACCGGGATCTTGCCTTTTCACCTTCCTGGTATTGTTGCAGATTGATAATGGTGAGCAGGCCATGATCGGCAATGAGGGCTTTCCCCAATTCAGTAAGTTGAAGTTTTGTTTCAGGATTACCACTAAAGAGCATGATGTTGGGTTTCCAGTTTCGCTCTTCTATTCCTTTGGTGTATACGCTGTGCACCGATCTGCGCACCAGGTTGGCCCATACACTTTGCCATACATCGCCCGGTTCGAGCTCTTGCCTGCGTCTTTTCATCAGGTACCAGGTTATCCAGATGAGGATAAAGGCAATGATCATGGCAACAAAGTCTATTTGTACCATCACAATAAAGCTGGAACCAAAGCCCAGCCAGCCCACCCAGCGAGGCACTCTGAAGGAAGGCCTGAAATCGGTGCTTGCCCAGCTTTCCAACGCAAATGCCAGGTTAATAAAAGCATAGGCAGCAATAAAAAACATGGATACTACTCTCGCAATGGTGTTGAGATCGCCCATTAATACGCCTGCCTGGGCAATCAGATAGATCGTGATGATGGCGATCCGGGGTTCGTTATTGATGCCATATCCCTTGCCCAACACACCGGGGGCAAGTTTGTCTCTTGATAGTGTCTGCAATATTCGTGGGCCACCAAGAATGCCGCCAAGAGCAGAAGAAAGGGTAGCCCCCCAAATTCCTGCCAGCACCAGTGAGGGAAGAAAGGCAATCTTAAGTAAGAAGGCGGTATCATTCAACAATAAATCACGATCAACAAACAGAGCAAACACAACGGTAAGTCCCACATAAATAATCAGACCCGTAAATATGGCCATCAAGGTGCCTGTGGGAAGAGAGGTTTTTGGGTTTTTTAAATCGCCCGACATGGCCACCCCGACAGTAAATCCTGTTACAGCGGGAAAGAATATGGCAAACAGCACATCCATAGAAGGTGCTGTGGTGATGGGGCTAATGGAAGGCACCATCGATTGGGCAGCTGGAGATACAATCAGGCCTATAACAATAGATAACAGAGATAAGACGATAGCGGTAAAAACAAAATACTGTGCCTTTACAGCCAGCGAAGTGCTAATGAATGCAAGGATTGTAATTACAAACAACACCGTGGAAGCCGTAATTTTTATAGAAGCAGCATCCTGTTCGAGCAGCAAAAACTCCCTGATGGCATCTACTGCAAGAAAACTCTCCGAAAAACCTACCAGGTAAAAGGCGATACTCAGGGCTGTAGCAAGAAAAATAGTGGCTCCAATGGCTCCTCCTATGGGTAAACCCAGGCTGCGCGAGAGGATGTAGTAGATGCCTCCGGCCCTGATCTTTTTATCGGTGGCAATGGATGAAATGCTCAGTCCGGTGGTTATGGAGATAATATGGGCAATGAAGATAATTCCCAGGGTATAATATATTCCGGCCTGTCCAACAATCCAGCCCAGGCGAAGGTACATAATCACACCAAGAATGGTTAGCAGGGCCGGGACATATACTCCCTCGAAGGCTCCGAATTTTTTGGCTCTATCCATATAAAGGTTTCCCGAAATTTATAGCTGCGTTTTGGTGACAGAAGATTATATGATAGCCACAAAAATAACAAAAACAGACAAATGTTTAACCATTGGTCTGTTTTTGTTGTCGAATTATTTGGTCAGTGGCAGGTAAAGACATTTAGCAATAAAAGTCCCGGAGGGATAAATGGTTTTTTCCACATAGAGGCTGTCGGGGCTGAGGTGAATGATGAACCAATTCTCCTGAGCCTGCTCCAGGAAGATGTTTCGTTCCCCGCGTATTGACCAGTAATCCGTGCGGGAAGAACCTATGGTAACATAACCGCCGGGATCAAAAATGGTGGGTGCATCCAGATCTATATGCCCCTGGCCGGGTTCAATGATTTGGGGAATGCCCCAGGGTGTGCCAGTAAGATGGTCTATGTTTAGGTTGAATTCATCCTCCTCGCAGCCTGCAAGAAGTGCCACCATCAGAAGAATAATAATGCCCGGAAAATAACAATTGAAAGAAATGTTTTTCATACCTGACCTATTCAGTTGTTGATAATCATTAGTTGGTTGTTGTTCACCTTTAAAGGTGATCTATCTCTCTATAACAATTATCTCCACCCTTCTGTTTCGTCGTTTGTTATCTTCTGTGTCGCTTGGCACCAATGGTCTTGAATCTTTGAGTCCGGTAAAATCAATATTGCTGAACCCTTTTTGTGTCATGTAACGCATGATTGCTTCGGCACGTTGCATGGAAATGCCCGGATTGTCAAGGGTTTCCATGGCGTCTGAATGGCCTTCGATGCGGATTCTTACATTGGGATTGAGCTTCAATTGCTTGATTAGCCTATCCAGTTCGGGCAAGGCCTCGGTGGGTATTTCTGAACTGCCCGGGGCAAACCTGAGGTTGTTGAGCTGGAAACGGGCTCCTATGGTTACATTCTCGAGCAGGATGTCCCGTTCAGCATCCTGAATGGTGAGAAATGGATCCAGGATTAATCTCTCGGAATGCATCCAATAGCCATTGGCCGACACCACAATCATGTAATCTTCACCGGTAGCAAAGCTGGTGGAATATCTGCCACTGGCTCTGTCGGTGAAAACCTGGCTGACGGTATTGCCGGTGCTGTTATCAACTATTTCTATCTGTGCGCGCAAGGGTTGAAGGGTTGAAGCATCTCTT
>JBEPXC010000117.1:0-11333 GCA_041642035.1 Sphingobacteriia bacterium | reverse complement strand
ATTCATGAAGATACCACAGGGGTAATCTGGTTCGCAACAAGAGGAGGATTAAGCAGGTTCGACGGGCAAAACTTCATGAATTTTACAACAGAACAGGGGCTTCCCGACAATAAACTTTCCATCATTACACAAGATCATCATGGCAACCTGCTGATTGGAAGCTGGGGGGGAGGAGTATCGATACTAAGGAAAAAATGGGTGGATTCCTTAAGCCAGCAAGATAATCCGCATAGGGAGCTAAACATCTTTGAAAACTACAACACAACACATGGCCTTCCCAACGATGTGGTTTATGGTATTCTGGAAGATGAAGAGAACAACCTTATCATTGGCACAAGCAATGGGATTACTGTTCTCAAAGGTGGATTAAATGAGAACAGAGAACCGATTGCCAAAGAGGGCGTGGAACACTTTAAGCAGCAAACAGGCTACCCCATAAAAGATGTGAGCAATAATTACAGTATGATTGTTGACAGCCGTGGATATGTATGGGCAGGAACCGGTGATAAACTGGTGCGTTTTGATTATAATGAGGTTCGTAGAAATATCCAGACTCCAAAAGTATTTATCAGCAGCATAAACATAAATCATGATATCGTCAGCTGGCATAGCCTCTGGAAAGCAAGAGCCGGAGAAGGCGAAGAATTCCAACCACCCAATGCTATGCCTGCCTACGTGCATAATGAATTAAAGGTTTTTGGTAAGCGATTAAGTAAAAACGAACGCGATACGTTGATTCAAAAATACAGGAAAGTACGCTTCGATAGCATAAGTGCTTTCTATGCCATTCCCGGAAACCTGGTATTACCCTATACGCATAATAATATTAGCTTCGATTTTGTGGGCATTGAAACAGTCAAACCTTTTCTGGTGCAGTATCAATATATGCTCGAAGGAAGCGAAACGAAATGGAAACCTTTTAGCTCCAGGACAACAGCTGAATATAGCAACCTTGGGCAGGGAACCTACACATTTAAGCTACGTGCCCTAAGTCCTGATGGTGTATGGAGCGAACCCATTAGTTATAGTTTTAAAGTGCTGCCGCCCTGGTGGTTTACCTGGTGGGCAATAACAATATACCTGCTGTTGTTTTCGTTTGCGATTCTGAGGATAAGACGTTATGAAATGACCCGAATCATGCTTCGCAACCAATTGAAAATCGAGAAAGTGACCACTGATTCGCTCCGGAATTTAGATCAATTGAAATCACAATTTTTTGCCAACATTTCCCATGAATTCCGCACGCCCCTTACCTTGATTTTAGGACAAGTGGAAAGTGTAATGTCTTCGGGTATTGACATAAAGGAAAAAGGAAAACTACAGGTTGCCAACCGCAATGCAAAAAGGCTGCTAATGCTGATCAATGAGTTGCTCGACTTATCAAAACTTGAAGCCGGAAGCATGAAACTTGCAGCAAAGAGGCAAAACATAGTCTTGTTTTTGAAAAGTCTTTTCTTTTCGTTTGAATCCCTTGCAGCCAACAAAAATATTGAACTTGGCTTTGAATCTCAAAGGGATCATATTCCTGTTTCTTTTGATCCTGATAAAATGGAAAAGATCTTTTACAACCTGGTGTCTAATGCATTTAAGTTTACACCTAAAAATGGCAGGATCACTGTATCGCTGGGCATAGAGCAAAATGACTTGCTTGTTATCCGTGTAAAGGACACCGGGATTGGGATTCCTGAAGACAGAATGGAGCATATTTTCGATCGTTTCTACCAGGTGGATGCATCGAGCACGCGCGAATACGAAGGCACAGGGATTGGACTTGCGCTTACCAGGGAACTGGTGGGGCTTCACAAGGGAGAAATTACGGCAAGCAGCAAAGAAAACATTGGAAGCGAATTTGTTGTCTCACTTCCTTTAGGCACCAGCGCATATGAGAAAGGAGACATGTGGGAAGGCAACGGAAATAATTTATCAACTGAATCATTGGATACGACCCCCGAAACTGTTGAAGAGTTGTATGACCCGCAAACCTCAGGGACAGATGGAAGAGAAGGGCGCGAAATGGTACTGGTGGTTGAAGATAATTTCGATGTCAGGTCTTATATCCGTGAACAACTTGAAGATATTTACCGGGTTGCCCTGGCTGGCAATGGAGCAGAAGGCATAGAAATGGCGCAGGATATTATGCCTGACCTTATCATTTCGGATGTGATGATGCCTAAAATGGATGGCTTTCAGTTTTGTAAAGCCATAAGAGCCGATGAAAAGACCAGTCATATCCCAGTCATAATGCTAACGGCCAGGGCTGGCATTGATGATATAATTGATGGCCTGGAAACCGGCGTGGATGGCTATCTGACCAAACCTTTCAATGCAAGAGAGCTCAAGGCCCATGTTAAAAACCTGATCCATCAACGCATACAACTCCGCAAACGTTTCAGCAAAGCCACAGTAATCAGGCCTACTGAGGTTTCTTCCGTTTCGGTTGATCAGGCGTTTCTGGAAAAAATCGTAAAAACCATTGAAACGCATTTTGAAGATGAGCAATTTTCAGTGGAAAGACTTGCTGATCATGTCAGCATGAGTGTTTCGCAACTCAACCGTAAACTCAATGCGCTCATTGACCAGCCCCCCGGTCAACTGATCCGCTCCCTCCGCCTTCAAAGGGCCGCAGACCTGCTTGCGCAAAAGGCCGGGTCGGTTTCCGAGATATGCTATAAAGTGGGCTTTAATGACAATGCTTATTTTTCCCGTGCATTTAAAAAGCAATTTGGATGCAGCCCCTCGGAGTATCCTGATGCAAAACTCAGATGAACACCTACCTGTCAGAATGAAATGGACATCCCGGGTAATTCATATCTATGATTGCCCCTGGAAGTGGGTTTGAAATCATGCTTTGACCCAAAAGTCCAACAATTTGCAATCAAAGTCCTACCCCCTGGCCTTACTCAAAGCCTACTTTTACCTGGGTTCTTTTTGAGCTCAGGAGCAAGCCGAAAATCCTTTAACAGAGTAGGTACTTCTTAAATTTATGTATTATGATAACAATTCAATCAGGTATTGCAAATCTGGTATTTGCTTTTATTTTTATTGCTGTATCAACGCTATTTAACAATGGCGTTAAGGCACAGGAAACCGAAAGAGGATTCATCCTTTCGATGACAGAATTTACCATAAAGCCTGGGCATAACAATCAGTTTCGCGAAGGTATTAAAGCCTGGAAAGCATGTTATCTTGAAAATGAAGGAGATTGGACATGGAATATGTGGAGCAGAATGAATGGCGAAGGAAATGTGTATGCTTTGACATCTGCCATGGGCAACTGGGCTGAAATGGATGAAACAGATGAGTCAGGCATGAAATGCCGTAACCTTTCACGTGATCTGATTAGCCCACATATCGAATCAGCCGAAACCAACTATGCAAGGTTCATACCCGAATATAGCAAAACATACCCTAACACTGATTCGGTTCTTTGGGTTAGCTACTGGCAGACTGGTAATTGGACGCAATTCAGAGAAATTGTGAAAGAAGTTACGGACGAGGTTTCCAAAACAGAAGGCACTCCACGTGGTTTTTGGTATTCTGTAATGGGTGGAGGAAAAGATACCCCTGATTTCTTTGTTGCCACACCTTTTGCAAGCTTTGCTGCCATGGATGTGGAAAGGGAGAATGTTTGGACCATCTACGAAAACGCTAAGGGCAAAGAAAAAAGAGATGAGATGCAGGCCGCCTTCCGTGAGGTAACTGATGCAGCGTGGTCCTACCTCTTCAGGCTCGATTCCGACCTGAGTCACAACTCAACGGAAGAGTAAGAAGAAGCCATTTCTATTTACAAGTATAACTCCCAACGTCTTAACCATGAAGCTGATCAAAAAAACAGGGATATTCAACCCGGATGGAGTAATTGAGCTCCATCCGGAGATCTCCATATCATGGGAGTTGCTTAGCGATAAAAACCTACCGCAACTACCTCAGAGAATTCCCATTGAGATTGATATCTCCTTAAATGAGCAAACACTTGTTTCAGGTGAATATGGCATTGTATGGGCCTCCAGGGATCTGAGACAGGTAGATGTTTTGCATAATGCCCTGCTTGCCCAGAACATTACATCAGTGATAGGAAGAATAGAACTAGATGAAGGATTTCTGCTGCTGATAATTATTGACAACAAAAAAGATATAAAAGAAGCCCTGGATTTTATCTGGAAAAAGGAAACCGGGCTCAGGCTAAAACCAGACTGGAGCTATCCTGTTGGAGAGCCTAACAGGAGTTTTGAGAAGTGGTTGAATGGTTAACCATTATCAAATGCACCAACCCTAATTTATATTTATACTTATCCCAAATTCTAAAACTCATGCAAAAACTAACTTTTCTCGCTGTGGCAATCGTATTTTTTGCCGCATGCAATTCCAACCAACCGGTGCGCTATGCATCGTCATCACCGGAGATTGATGCATTCAAATCATCTATTAAGCATTACCTGGCGCAAAACTGGGACGAGTACCGACAGCATTATGCCGATACAGCGAAATTCCAAAACAATGTAACCGAAGAAAAAGCAATATCTCTTGATTCGGTAATATCAAACTGGCAGCAGGAGCATGAAATGTTCTCAGATATCCATTATGTTGCGGAGGAAGACTTTTTTGAAATGGTTGTTACCGATGAAGGTGAAACCTGGGTCAATTTCTGGGGCTTATGGTCGGCGGTATTGAAGGCCAACGGACAAAAATTTGAGCTTCCGGTGCATGTTACCGCAAGGTTTGAAGAAGGTAAAATTGTAGAGGAGCATGGTTACTGGAACAGCTCGGAAATAGCCCTTGTTTTGCGGGAGCTGGAAAACCAGGAGGAATAAAACCTGTTTAAAAAACTAAAAGTATTACTACAAACGGGATGGATTTTACGTTTTTGTCCGATTTGTATTTACCCTTTCAATAATAGTTCAATATGGCATTATATAGATCGATTCCCATAACTTACAGCAGGTTTCCGGCACTCGCTCAGAACAAATTGTTGCGATATCTCTCCTTTTCAGCCTTATACCTTGCCCAGGGCATACCTGAAGGGCTATTATGGTTCGGTTTGCCGGCCTGGATGGCCATGAACGGAAAATCTCCGGCCGAGATTGGTGGCTTTGTTGCTATTCTGGGCCTACCGTGGAGTTTCAAAATATTGGCAGCTCCGGTCATCGACAGATTTACTTACCTGATTATGGGAAGGAGAAGGCCCTGGATACTTTTTGGCCAGTTTGGACTTGTAGTAAGTTTTTTATCCATGGCATTCATAAATGATCCACTCAACAACATGGGCATGCTCAGATTGCTGGGGTTTTTCGTGGGATTTTTTGCCGTTATCCAGGATATTGCTGTGGATGGGTTGGCCATCGATATTCTTCCCGTTGACCAGCAGGCAAGGGCAAACGGCCTGATGTGGGGATCCAAAACTGTCGGCATCTCGGCATCTGTTGCTGCGGGTGTATTTATAATTAACGAGTTTGGTTTCTTTTATGCCATTTCTTCTTTTTCTCTTTTGGTATTTCTGATCATGTTTATCCCGCTACTTATCAAAGAAAGGCCATGTGAAAAAAAATTGCCCTGGAGTAAGAAAGGAGGGATTTCCAGGAATGCTGCTAAAATTCAATTGCAAAGCTGGAAAGCCGTCTTTCTTAGTCTCTTCCGGGTATTTTTTCTGCCGGTAAGCTTTGTAATGGGGGTAGCAGCATTCAGTTTTTCAGTAGGTAAAGGGCTGATTGATACCTTTTTACCTGTGTTTACCGTGCAGCAACTTAGCTGGACGGATACCACGTATTCCAGCATTTTTTCCGTCGTAAACCTGGCTTCAGGTGTTCTTGGGATGTTTGTGGCAGGTGTTCTGATTGACTTGTATGGAAAAATACGAATGATGCGTATTTATTTAACCCTCATCATCGCAGCACTAATTTCTGCAGCCTTGCTAAAGCCATACTGGGATCATCCTGTTGTTATTACATCCTTTATTGCTGTTTTCTATGTACTCATTACATTCACAACTATCGCCATATTTGCTGCAGCCATGAATTTGTGCTGGAAGCGGATTTCTGCCACCCAGTTTACCTTGTATATGGCTATTTCTAACCTTGGTTTGGCAGCCGGAGCCTGGCTGCTCGGCCCCCTTACCTCTATGATGAGTTGGCAATACCTGCTGGCAGTTGCTGCTGTGTTTCCGCTTATCATGCTGGGTCTTACATCCTTTATCCATTTTGAAAACCATACAAAAAGGGTGGATATGCTGGAGGTGAAATACGCAATCCCGGTCGATGAATCAACATTAAAGGAGACGGCATGAAAAACAAGTCAATGGATGATAAAAAGCCCTCACCGGACAACATCCATCTTTTTACCACCGATCACCCTGTTCGAACCCTCACAACATACCCGCACTATTGGCGCACAATACAAGATTTGTCCAATTCTATGCAAGATTTATCCTACCCTTTGCCCTCTCGTATGGAGTAATTTTATCCAGCAATTACAAACCCGGCAGAAAACCGAAAATCCTGTTGATATAAATTATAGAAGCTGACAGGACAAGCATCTGACCGAATTAATAAAACGATATAAAGATGAACCAAGCCATGACAATAACATTGACACACGCGGATGATTTTATTTTCGCAATAGGGCAAAACACTTATGATGCTTATTGTTGGCGAGCTCCATCTGACAGTATTAATCAAATTATAAGCAGATGAAAAACCCTTTGCGTATATTGATCGTTGAAGACGAAATGGTGATTGGAGCCAACATCTCCCTTCAGCTTTCCAAATTTGGATACGAAGTAACCGGATTAGTGCCTCGGGGCGAAGAAGCGCTGGTGCATTTTAGGGGAAATCAGCCCGACATTGTTCTGCTGGATATTAGCCTGAAGGGAAATATCGACGGTATTCAAACTGCAGAAATCATGCAGAAGGAACACGATATTCCTGTTATTTATCTTACAGCCAATGATGATGATGCCCATTTCAACCGGGCAAAATCCACTCATCCCTTTGCTTTTATCTCTAAACCCTATAAAAACATGGATCTGAAACGTGCCATAGAACTTACCGCAAGCCGACTGCAACCAGATGCTCATTCAGAAAACGATAATACCCCGGTCAGTCATTCCATAAAAGACAAATCTTCCTTTGTTGTAACCGACTCTATCTTTGTGAGAAACCATGAAAAAATGGTGAAGATAGTCGTAAAAGACATTTATTATATTGAAGCAGAACGCAATTATTGCCGCATATATTCTAAAAATAAAGAATACATGCTGGTAATGACCCTCAAAGACCTGATTGCTAAACTCCCCCAGGAGCATTTTGTGCGCGTTCATCGCTCTTATATTGTCAACGTTGGACTTGTGGATGAAGTGGCCCTGAGCCATGTGGCGGTTGCCCAAAAGGCTATCCCCTTAAGCAAATCTTACAGGGGGGATTTGCTGAAAAGACTGCAAACAATATAAATCAGACACTTCGTTCGAAGAGATAATCATTTTGGTTAATCGGGTGGATTAAGTGTTACTGTTCCTTCTTTACTTCAAGTTTATATATTTCGTGAAAGCGAAATGCCTATTCGGACAATAAAACAACCCTTTCGTCCTAATTAGATTTTAAAAATCCGTCTGTTTCTGTAACTTTAAACTAAGCACGTAAAATATTAGCATTGAAATGATTTTCAAACGGTAAACACATTTTATTTTTTCGACTTTCCTGCCTTTGCGCTCCCCATAGCTGACCCGAATGCTACATAATCTAACTGACACATGAAAATTGTATAATAATTAAAAATAATGGAACATATGAAAAAACTGATTTTCACTATTGGGTGGCTAACTCTTTCTATTGGATTTTTGTTGGCACAGCGGGAAAGTGAACAACGCATTCCCTTGATCGGTTCTCAGGCACCGGAGTTCAGAAGCTCATCAACCCTGGGACCCATTTCCTTCCCTCAAGACTATGGCAAAAGCTGGAAAATATTGTTTGCCCATCCGCGCGACTTTACCCCGGTGTGTTCGTCAGAAATTCTTGAACTTGCCCACAGGCACAATGAATTTCAGCAGCTGGGAGCTCAGCTATTGGTGATATCCGTTGACCGGATGGCCTCTCACCAAAATTGGAAAGCCGATTTGGAACAGATCAATTACAAAGGAAGAGGGCAGATGCGCATAGAATTTCCACTGGTGGTTGATAGCTCGGCGGTAATATCCCGCAGCTATGGAATGATAGATCCTACAACCCAGAGTGGGCAAAGCATTAGAGGCGTGTTCTTTGTTAGTCCCGACAACGAAATCAGGGCTTTCTATTTTTATCCTAATGAAGTCGGCAGGAGCACCGATGAGATTTTAAGAACACTTAAAGCCTTGCAAACCCAATATAACAGCGAAAATACGGTGATTCCTGCCGACTGGCAGCCCGGAGAGGATGTCATGATACCCATACTAACCAAAGAAGATAAAGAAGAATTGCAAACTCCTGAATCAAAAATCCACTACATCAACTGGTATATGATTTTCAGAAAACAGGAATAATCCGGCTTCTTGTAAGTAACACTATTTTATGAAGTTAAAGTATTGATTCTATGAAGCATCTATTGATAATCCTTTTTATAAAAATCCTTTTTATGTGTTTCGGTCAGTCAGCATTAAGTCAGCAGGGTGATGCACAAATAAGTGGGGTGGTTTTTAATCCCGATGATCAGCCTGCAATGTACTCAACGGTTATCCTGCTCAACGAGGATTCTGTGCTGGTTAAAGGAGACTTCAGCCAGCAGGACGGTTCTTTTGTAATTGAAAAAATAACACCGGGGAAATATTTTGTCTTTATCCGTAACATCGAATTTAAAAACTGGATTTCTGACACCCTGCTGCTGAGTAAAGATGAGAAGTGGGTAATGGACACCATTAATTTAGAATATGGTACAAGTGAATTGCAGGAGGTGGTCATAAGTGCAGATAGATCCTTTGTGGAAACCAGGGTTGACAGGATGGTACTGAATATTGCCGATATTACCAATATTGGCGGGAATGCGCTGGAGGTGCTTGAGCGGTCTCCCGGTATACTGATTAACAGGTTTACCAAAACCATATCGATGTTTGGGAAAGAAGGCGTGGTGGTTATGATTAATGGAAAAATATCCCGAATGTCATCGGATGCGGTTGTACAGATGCTGGAAGGTATGAATGTTGCCAATATTGAGCGGATTGAACTCATACATACTCCCCCGGCAAACTTTGAAGCGGAAGGTAATGCAGGCATCCTGAATATTGTTCTGAAAAGCAACCTTGAGAATGGGTTAAATGGCAGCTATTCAATTAAAGGTGGATTGGGAAAGGACTATAAATATGGAGGAGGAGTTAATGTAAATTACCGAAAAGGCATAATTAATCTCTTTGGAGGGTATGATCGTAATTACGATTTAAATCCTCAGGTCTTTACCAATTACAGAGGGGTTTATCAGAATGATGATTTTCTCGAAACCGAAACCTACAGCAACAGGCCACATACTCCCACCACCGTGCAAAACGCCAGGGTTGGAGTGGACTTACAACTAACTGAAAAGACCGTACTGGGTGTTCTGGGTACTTTTTATGACCGCAACTGGTATATGGATGCCTTAAACAGCACGATCATTAGCCAAAACGGAATAGTTGAATCACACCTCCATATGCCCAATTCGGAGACCAATCATGACAGATCAGCTACAGGAAATATTAATCTGAACCATAAATTTTCAGAAAGCCATTCTATTAATATTGATGCTGATTATATTCATTATGAAATGAATAATCCGAGTGATTATGAGATAATTCAAACGGATGATGCTGGAAATTCCATTCCACAATACAGCCTTAGGATCGGTAAGAAAACACCTATTGATATTGGCGTAGTAAAAATGGATTATACTTTTAATGTAAACGAAAAAATACTATTCGAAACCGGGACGAAATTTACTCTTATGGCTTTCGACAATTATATGCAGGTTGATAGCATGCCTTCTGGAGAAAGTTGGATGGTCATGCAGGAATACACCTCCAATTCATTCCTCAATGAAAGTATTGCTGGGTATTATGTTTCTTTCTCGGCCAACCTAAACAGTAAAACTGAAATCAAGGGAGGGCTTAGATATGAATATACAAACACCAACCTGGGTACTATCATTGAGCAGGATATTGTGGACCGGAATTATGGGTCTCTGTTTCCAAGCCTGTTTATTACCCACCGTTTTTCCGACACACAAAATATAAACTTCTCCTATGCAAGGCGTATAAGCAGGCCCCAGATCGCGCAGCTGGCTCCTTTTTATATTTTTACCGATCCATCAACAGTATTAACCGGCAATCCGGCCCTGCAACCCGCAACGGTGAATACTGTCAGTCTGAACTATGGATTCAAATCATGGAGAGCCGCCATTTCATATAGTATTGAAGAAGGTTCAATGGTTTGGTTTCCCATCATTGACCCGGAAAGAAACCGACAAATGAACACCATAAGGAATTTAACAGATATGAAGGTGCTTAACGCATACGTAAACTTTCCCTTTAAAATTACCTCATGGTGGGAAATCATAAACAATGTTTTTATCAATAACATAGAGAATAACTTAAGTCTTGAAGGCGACAACATCCAGAATCGTAACGTCAATTTCGGATTCAATATTTCCAACACAATTAAACTTCCCAAAAACCTTAGCATTGAACTGACAGGAAATTACAACTCACCAAGAGAATGGGGCGTAATAAGATGGAATGCAACGGGTGATATTCATGTGGGAGTGCAGAAAGACCTGGGCAGTACCTGGGGGGAACTTCGGTTTAATGCTTCCAATCTTTTACAAACCGGTAATTGGTACGGAACCACCCGCCAGCCCGATAATAATCTTATGGTTGACTTGTCGTTTCGATTTTCGGAAAGGATATTCATGCTTACCTGGTCCAATACGTTTGGCAGCGAAAAGGTGAAAAAAGCAAGAGAAAGGCAGACCGGCTCTTCTGAAGAAAGAAAAAGGTTATAGTGCCCGTTTTAAATATGAATATTTCCTGAAATCTTAATGATCAAATATTAATCAGAATAACTATTGAGTGAAAATAAGAATTACTAATCAATGCTATTGAGTTATGAAGCTTTTACGATACACATCCATTCTCCTGCTTATTTTGCTGTTTTTGAGCAATATGCTGATGGCCCAGCAGAATGAGGGTCAAATAAGTGGTTTTGTTTATAATCCCGATAATGAGCCGGCATTGTATTCAACGGTAGTGTTGCTCAACAAGGATTCGGTGCTTGTAAAAGGTGCATTCAGTCAGGAAGATGGTTCATTCGTACTTGAGAAAATAATTCCCGGAAACTATTTTGTGC
>JBEPXC010000116.1:0-11355 GCA_041642035.1 Sphingobacteriia bacterium | reverse complement strand
TCAATATGATCTTATTCAGGGATACATTGACCAGATAGACTTTCCGGTAGGCAACACCAATATACCTATTGAGCTTTTCACCAATGACAACACCGGTGACGTAGAATTTAAAGCTCCCGAAGTGCAAATATCCATTCACAATGCCTTTGGAGTACCCCTTGATATAAATGTAGTAGAGTTTTATGCCACGCGTCAAGATAATTCCTTACTCAATATCACAGGACCGGGCGTAGAAAACCCCTGGAAAATTAACCATCCTGCCACTCCTCAGGATATCGCTGATACTACCTTGCAGGTGATCAATAATGACAACTCCAATTTATTTCAAATTGCCAGACTTTCGCCCAAAGAAATCTATCTTAACGTTAGGGGGCTGACCAATCCTGATGCAACTCTTGAAACAACAAACTGGTTAAAGCATGATAGCAACCTAAATATTGATGTTGAGGTAAAGCTTCCACTTTATGGCCAGATAAATGATTTCAACCTTCAGGATACTTTGAAGCTTCCCTCAGACAGCATACCCGAAGAAATAGACTGGCTGGAACTAAAAATGATCATCTCCAATGGATTTCCCCTGGATGCAGAAATACATCTGCTGCTGATAGATAGTACAGGTGCGGTTTTGGATACCTTATTTAAGGACCAGCCAAACTTGTTGCAGGCGGCTGCCGTAAACCCCTCTACAGGAATCGCTACCAGTCCCGCCATCACCACCATCATAGAGATGATAGATGAAAAAGCAACAGAAAATTTGAAAAATGCAAGTCATCTGATCATCGATGCCAATCTTAAATCTTACAACAGCGAAAACAATGTTGCTGTAAAACTTCTGGACAATTACAGGCTAGGCATAGATATGGGCATACGTGCGAAAGCAAAAATTCTTGTGGAACTTTAATTCAACCTACGGCATTAAAAGACTTTATTTTTATGAATAACATAAAACATACCCTCCCAAAAACCTTAATCCTTGTGGCCTTATTTGCCTTAAGCACATCGGGCATAAGTTACGCACAAGAGTTTAACACCTTATATTGGATGAAAGGGATTCCACAATCATCCTATTCAAACCCAGCCATGCAGCCTTTGGCGAATTACTATGTTGGCTTTCCTGCCTTCTCCTCTTTATATTCTGGGTTTGCCAATACAGGCTTTGCTCCTTCTGATGTTTTTGGTAAAGATATAAACGGCAGCTTGTTTATTGATGATAAAAAGCTGCTGGCAAACCTTTTGCCAAACAACTACCTAAATGTTAATGCAGCCAACGACTGGCTGGCATTCGGATTCAGAGTCCGAAAGAAAAACTATTTCTCCTTCAACATTCGCGAACGGGTTGAAACGCGTTTTGGTTATACCAAAGATTTGATGCGACTGGCTATTGAAGGAAATGATCCTTTTCTACAGGAAGGGATTGCAGCCTCTCCTAATGCCATTTCTTTGGATTATAATCATTATCGTGAGTTTGGTATAGGGTATTCCCGAAACTGGAATGAGAAACTAACCATTGGAGCCAGAATGAAAGTATTGCAAGGGATGAGCAACATCAACTTTGAAAGGAGCAACCTGGATCTTTTTACCAGCCCCAACAATTATGAATTGACCCTCAGTGCCGATATGCTTGTTAATACCTCCCTGCCTTTTCAGCTGGCACCCCTGGAGAACCTGGATTCAACAGAGTTTACATTCAACCAGGACGATGCAATTCAATATGCTACCAACTTTGGTAATATGGGGATTGCAATGGATCTGGGCGCTGTTTACAACCTTACCGAGAGGTTTTCCGTTGCGGTCAGTGCGAAAGATCTGGGTTACATAAACTGGAAATCAGATGTTGAAAACTTCTCTGCCATGGGTGACATAGAGTTTAAGGGACTTGAATTCGATGATGTGTTTACAGATGACGAAGAGAACAATACAGAAGAAGAAAACAATGATTTTGGAGCCTATATCGATAGCATAATTGATCTTCTGGACAGACAAGAAACCACCAATGCCTATACTCTGATGATGTCTCCAAAATTCTATGTATCGGCTGCCTATAACCTCACCAGAATGCATAGGTTTGCTCTTTTGGGAAAAGGAGATTTGTACAATGGCAAACTCTATCCCTCTCTTACCGTTTCTTATAATTTCCAACCCATCAACAGGTTTGGATCTAGTTTTTCCTATTCGATCATTCATGGAAGCATGCATAATGTAGGCTTTGGAATGCACATTAATATTTTTCCGGTACAGATATATATGGTTACCGATAATTTTTTCTGGGCCATGCAACCTCATACCCTACAAAATCTGAATTTCCAGATCGGTGTTAATATTGCAGCCGGTTTTGGCAGTAAGAGGGATAATTCAGCACCCAGATATAGGTGGTAAAAAACCAGCATATCTTAAAGAAAGCAAAGGTTGTTGTTTTACTTCGCTGCAAAACAACAACCTTCGCTTTTCATTAATTTAACAGATAAGGTTTCCCCTGATATCATATCAAGAAGGCATTTCCCGTAGGGGTTTCTCAGAAAACACATTTATTTTATTGAAGTAGCTAAATACCTGATTTGAAAAATAATTCTGTATTTTTGCGCTTCTATCTTAAAACTAACAAACGCGCTAAAAATGGACATTCAATATGTAGGCGAACACCTGCTACCCGGCCAGATAGGTCATCTTGCAATTATCTTAGCCCTGGTGGCTGCTTTTCTTTCAAGCTTCTTCTATTTTAAATCTACTGGCCAACATCAGCAGAACAGCATCAAGTGGCACAAAAGGGGTCGCATCTCCTTTTACATCCATAGTGGATTGATCTTTCTGGCTTCGGCTATACTCATGTATCTTTTGCTTAACCGTTATTATGAATACCGCTATGTATGGGTGCATGCAGAAAATGATCTTGGTTTGGGATACCTGATTTCAAGTTTCTGGGCCGGACAAGAAGGAAGCATGCTCTTTTGGGCCTTATGCCAGGTTATTACAGGTCTTTTTCTAATAAGGTATGCAGGCAAATGGGAAAAGCATGTCATGGCAATAGTAGGGTTTTCGCAATTTTTCATGGCTTCTATCCTGCTGGGAATAAGCCTTGGGGATTTGCAGATCGGCATGAGTCCATTTACCCTTATGCGTAATGCACCGCAAAATATAGGCAATGAATTTTTCCAAAATCCTAATTATGTTTCCATGATAGCCGATGGTAATGGCTTAAATCCTTTGTTACGCAACTTCTGGATGCTTTCTCACCCTCCTGTTCTGTTTATCGGATTCGCCCTCACCCTTGTGCCTTTCGCATATGGTATAGCCGGCTTATGGAGAAGAGAATTCATTGAATGGATACGTCCGTCCCTACCCTGGACCAATCTGGCGGTGTTTTTTCTGGGCGCAGGTATCCTTTTGGGTGGCGTTTGGGCTTATGAATCACTTACCTTTGGGGGGTTCTGGGCCTGGGATCCTATTGAAAATGCCTCTCTGGTACCCTGGCTAATACTGGTAGCGGCCTTACACCTTATGCTGGTGGCAAAGAGAAAACAGGAAAATATCTTCCCTGCCTTTCTTTTCACTTTTCTGGCTTTTGTTTTTGTAATATACAGCACTTATCTAACCCGCAGCGGAGTATTGGCCGAAACCTCGGTGCACTCCTTCGGGAATGATGGCATGGGCAATCATATCCTGATTTACTTATTTTCTTTCATATTCATCTCAGTCATTCCCCTTGTAAGGAATTACAAAAGATTACCCTCCAAAGAAAATGACGAACCTATGAGTAAAGAATTCTGGCTCTTTATTGCAGCCATGGTTTTGATATTATCGGCTTTTCAGATAATATTTACTACTTCAATCCCCGTTTGGAACAAGCTATTTGGCAGCCAGCTGAGCCCTCCCACAGATGTAGTTCATCATTATAATACATGGCAATTACCCTTTGCAGTATTGGTAGCCTTGCTCATGGCATTTGCACATTTCCTTAAATGGGGTAAAAATGATTTGAAGAAATTCTTTGTTTCAGCATCACTATCTCTGGGATTAGCACTTGTAAGCACCATAATCATCATTATTTTTTCTGAAATAACCCAGTTATCACACTATATCTTTCTTTTTGCAGGTCTTTTTGCTTTTTATTCTTCAGTGGATATGCTGCTACGATTTCGCAAAAGCATATCAAACCTACCGGCTATGATCAGCCATCTTGGAATCGCTTTGTTCTTACTGGCCATTTTGCTTACTTTTTCTCAAAAGGACATCATTTCCAGAAATACATCAGGATACAATCTTGGGTCTTCTTTTGCACCCAACGAAAACCTGCTGCTTATGAAAGATGAAATCTTGCCCATGGGAAGTTATTTCGTTACTTATAAAGGCAACGAAAGAGTAGGTGAAGATATTTTCTACACCATTGACTTCCTTCGCAAGAACGCCGATGGAGAGTATTATAAGGTGTTTGAGTCAAAACCTTCTATTAAGCTCAATGAAACCATGGGCAATGTTTATAATCCCCATTCGAAGATATATCTGTCAAAGGATATTTTTACCTATATTACCTTTGCTGATGTTGATGCCCAGGGAGTGGTAAATGAACCTACCCTGCTGGGAAAATTCGAAATGTTACGCCACGATACCATAAGCTTTGACCATAACAAAATGGTGCTAAGCGAAATCGACGCAGAAGATAACAGTGGTGATGCCGGTAATGACATAAGCATCGAAGCAACCATTGATGTAATAACGCATTTCAATAAAAAATACACCGTAAAGCCCCGGTTTCTTCTCAAAGAAAATATGGCTCAGTTTGAAGATGCTACACTTCCTGATCTTGATTATCGCTTCCGCTTCAGCGAAGTAGGCGATGAACCTTTTACCATCGGGGTAGAATTGTATCGCGATAAGCCTGAGTTTATTATTATAAAGACCATCATTTTCCCATTCATCAACTTATTATGGATCAGCTGTATTGTCATGCTGATAGGTTTCTGGATGACATACCGCAGGAGGTGGAAAAGAAGAGGGAACGATTAAGCACTTAAAAGTTCGCCTACTCAACATTCAAACTGGCCTGATGGCAATTTCTCTTTTTAATGCCTTGCTTTAGACAGACAAAGTTACAGGAGATAATTGCCATCAGGCTTTCTGCTCTATCAAACGGCTATGGAATCCTCCTGGATGATGCCATGGCCTGCAGGAACAGTTAGTACCTTTTGCCGAAAAAACATTATTTAGGAAAAGAACACTGGGCCAGGAGATAAAATCTTCGCACATTTGCATTTTGGTTGATGTTACAATTATTAAGGAGATTTCATCGAAGGAAAAGCTGTTTTACATAACCCTATCAACTACTAAGCATGCAAGAGATAAACAAGGCGGTTATTATTGGTGCAGGAAATGTTGCCACACACCTAGGGCCTGCCTTGAAGGAAAGCGGTATGCAAATAATGCAGGTATTCAGTCGTACCAGAGCATCCGCTGAAATCCTGGCACGAAAGATCGGGTGTGAGTATACTACCGATATTAAAAAAATACAGGAGGGTGCCGATATTTATGTCTTTTGCCTCTCAGACAGTGCTTTATTCCCTATCCTTGAGCAATTCCCCCATAAAGGCACACTGTCGGTGCATACCTCAGGAAGCTTATCCATTGACATTTTTAAAGCGGCGGCATTCACCAAAGCAGGTGTGTTCTATCCTCTACAGACCTTTTCAAAAAATACCCGTCCCGATTTTCAAAAAATACCCATTTGCCTTGAAGCCAATAACGAGGAGCTTTTAACAAAACTGGAAAAAATCGCTCTTGCCATAAGCCCTGACGTAAGACAAATAAACTCTGCCCAGCGTGAAATACTTCATCTGGCAGCAGTGTTTGCCTGCAATTTCACCAACCATATGCTCGCCATCTCTAATGAAATACTTGAGATGAATCAACTGCCCACGGATATTCTTCACCCACTTATCGAGGAGACCATCCGAAAAGCCATACAGCAAAATCCGGCTGCTATACAAACGGGTCCTGCCATGCGCAAAGACTATCTAATCATGGGAAAGCATATTAAACAATTGTCTGCTTTGCCCGAATACCGGAAAATTTATACTTTTATATCCGAAAGCATTATAGCAAAATCTGAAAAATAATCCCACTGTTTTATGTCTAATTACAAAACCTTACTCCCTGGAATAAAAACTCTTATTTTTGATGTAGATGGTGTAATGACCAATGGCATCGTCATTCTTAGCTCCGATGGAGACATGCTTCGCACCATGAATGTAAAAGATGGCTACGCCCTTCAGCTGGCAATTAAAAAGGGTTATCGCATCATCATTATATCGGGTGGCAACTCGCTTATGGTGAAAGATCGGTTTAAAGGATTAGGCATTGAGGAAATTCATCTTTCTATAGGAAACAAACTTGAAGTATTTCATACCATTGTAAAGGAAAGTAATCTCGATCTGAAAACGGTTCTTTACATGGGAGACGACATACCCGATTATCAGATCATGAAAGAGGTAGGTCTGGCTGCCTGCCCTGCAGATGCGGCCGAAGAAATCAAACATATCAGCCATTATATTTCACCGCTTCCCGGAGGCAAAGGTTGTGTGAGAGATATCCTGGAACAGGTAATGAAAGTGCAGAATACCTGGTTTGATGAACATGGATTCCATTGGTAATCTCTCCTGCCATTTTTTAAACCCTTATAAAAACTCGATCATGCTGGCACACCTTAGATTGTTTAGATGGCCCAACCTCATTGTGGTGATACTAACACAATATCTATTACGTTATGCCATCATACTTCCATCCTTACAGGTTCATGGCATAGAGCCCGGTTTATCACACTTTTCCTTTGCCCTGCTGGTGTTAGCAACAATTCTATTAGCCGCCGCCGGTTATGCCATAAACGATTATTTCGACCTGCGTGCTGACCGGATAAACAAACCGGAGAAAATCATTCTTGGGAAGTCTATCGCCCGCCGCTCAGCCATTCTGTATCACTCGCTCTTCAACATTATTGCCCTTTTAATAGGAATATATATATGCGCGGATACGGGTCTGTGGCCTTTCATTTTTATATTTTTAGTTGCACCGGGCTTGCTCTGGATGTACTCCATCCGGTATAAGAAAAAGTTTTTTATTGGCAATTTCATAGTGGCAGTAATGGCTGCTTTTGTTGTTGCCATCGTATGGATGTTTGATTTTCACAGCCTGACTAACCCCATAGAAACATCCCAGCCTGCCATTGCCGCCATCAACAACTACGTGAGAGCTTATGCCCTGTTTGCTTTTCTCATCACCTTAGTACGTGAGATTATTAAAGATGTGGAAGATATCAGGGGAGACAGCAAAACAGGCTGCAAGACCATTCCTATTGTCGCGGGCATTACCACCACCAAGAGAATAATTGTTTTTATTATTCTGTCGGTTATTTTCCTTGCATTATATATTCAGATGTACCTAATCAGGCGTGATTTCGATCTGCTTTTCGCCTATATCATTTTAGCTGTGCAGCTGCCCCTGATATTCATGATCAACAAGACCATCACTGCAATCGAAAAACAAGACTACAGCAGCCTGAGTAGGTTATCTAAGTTCATAATGTTTTCGGGAGTGCTGGCAATGCTGATTGTATATTTTTATATTAAGGAGGGAGTTTCTATTGTTCAGTAAGACCATCCGGAATAACATACCAATATATCTCTGATCCTTTGCTATTGGATACTCTTATTATGACATAATCACCCTTATCCGTTTTAGTGTATTTAACCCATTGATATAAACAACTTCCCTTATAAGAAATGATGATTATTGATCGCTTAAAAAGCCTTGATTTAATTCTTGGCTCACAATCTCCCCGCCGCAAAGCTTTACTGGAATCGGTAGGTTTTACTTTTAGAGTTTGGGCTATTCCCACTGAAGAACAGTATCCGTCAACATTAAGCCCGGAAGAAATTGCCCGTTTCCTGTGTCGCCAAAAAGCAGAACCTTTTAAACCTCAATTGGAGGAAAACAGCATTCTTATTACAGCCGATACTATAGTAGTGAAAGATGACCTCATTCTCAATAAAGCGGCCACCCCCGGAGATGCTTTTGACATGCTTTCCATGTTAAATGGCCGGAGCCATGAAGTCATTACAGGCGTATGCATTACTTCTTCACAGCACCAGATTTGTTTTCATGAAACCACCAGGGTATTTTTCAATCCTATGAGCAACAACGAGATGAACTATTACATTAATCAATACAAGCCCTTTGACAAGGCGGGCGCCTATGGCATACAGGAATGGATAGGCATGACAGGTGTTCAGAAAATTGAAGGATGCTATTATAATGTGGTCGGTTTACCCCTGGCGGCATTATATAAGCAGATGAAATCCTTTGTGAAAGAACATTTTTAAATTGTTCCATCAGGATTTTTCTTTTACATTTGCGCCACCAACTTAGTATCCGAAATGAATATTGTTGTAAACACGCAGTTACTCCTCTATGGCAAGCTTGATGGAATCGGGTGGTTTACCTTTGAAACACTCAAAAGAATAACAGCTTTACATCCCGAGCATAATTTCTATTTTATTTTTGATCGTAAGCCTTCTGAGAAGATAAAATTTCCTGAAAATACACATTTTGTCATTTTACACCCACAGTCGCGCCACCCATGGCTATGGTTTTTGCGTTTTGAAATCTTCATGCCTTTCTTGCTCAAAAAGCTTAAAGCAGATTTGTTTTTATCTCCCGATGGCTGGATGACCAATCTCACATCCGTTCCCTGTGTGCAGGTTTTGCATGATCTCAATTTTGCTCACAACCCGGCAGATTTACCCTTCTGGGCGAGAAACTACTACAACAAGCTCTTCCCTAAGTATGCAAAAAAGGCAGTAAGAATAGCCACGGTAAGTGAATTCTCTAAACAGGATATTGTAAAGACTTATAATATATCTCCTGATAAAATTGATGTCACACCCAATGGCTGCAGCCTTGATTACACGCCTACCAGCCTTCAGGAGCAAGAAATAACCCGGGAAAAACATACAGGAGGGAAACCGTATTTTATGTTCGTAGGTGCTCTTATCCCCCGAAAGAATATAGCCCGAATGTTTACGGCCTTTGATCTGTTTAAGATACAAGACAAGCAGAACAGTAAGCTTGTGGTAATTGGGAATCGAAAATGGTGGACCAAGAACATCAATCAGGCTTATCAAAACATGCGCTATAAAAAGGATGTTATTTTTATCTCCAATTTGCAGATACATGATCTCCGACAGCTGTATTCTGCCTCTAAAGCACTTGTTTTTGTTCCCTACTTTGAAGGATTTGGCATTCCTATTCTTGAAGCTTTCAACTGTGATACCGCCGTTATTACCTCCAACGTTACTTCTATGCCCGAGGTAGCAGGAGATGCCGCATTACAGGTAGATCCGTTTAACGTGCATGAAATAGCCCATGCCATGGAGCAGCTGAGTAATGATATGCAGTTAAGAAATCAACTCATAGAAAAGGGCCGTCAACGAAGGAAGCTTTTTTCCTGGGACATCACGGCAGAAAAGCTTTGGGAATGCATCATGAAAGCAGCACGTGAGAGTAAAAAAAACCGGTAATCATATAGATGCCCGGTTTTTTTAGAGTAATATTGGTATAATAGCATTTCTATCTTCTGCTACCCAGAAAAATCATAATGTAGTATAGAAGCGTAGCCAATGAAGCCAGCGCAGCAACCACATAGGTCATGGCAGCCCATTTGAGCGCATCTTTGGCATAACCATGTTCTTCTCCCACAGTAAGGCCTGTTTCACGCAACCAGATCAAGGCACGATTGGTGGCATCAAACTCAACGGGAAGCGTAATGAAGCTAAATAAAGTGGTGAGACCAAACAAAACAATTCCTGCCAGTAATATTCCAGGATAAGCCTGTACAGTTAGAATTCCTATCAGCAAAACCCACTGCATATACCTTGAACTGACACTGATTACGGGAACCAACGCGGAGCGCATCTTTAAAAAGGCATAGGAACGATCGTGCTGAACAGCATGACCGCATTCATGCGCAGCAACAGCTGCCGCAGAAATGCTGCGACCATTATATACATCCGGACTTAAATTCACTGTTTTGTCCATAGGATTATAGTGGTCGGTCAGTTTTCCCGGAGTGGAAATCACCCGTACGCCACTTACTCCGCTCTCGTGGAGCATTTTTTCGGCTATTTCTCTGCCTGAAAACCCTGCGCGAAGAGATACCTTAGAGTATTTCGCAAATTTAGACTTTAACCGGCTTGATACCAACCAGCTTATAAGCATAAAAACACCAAAAATTAAATAGATTCCCATCATATGTTTTGAAGTATTAAGATTCTGTTTTAAAAAAGTACGACTACATTTGATTCAAAAATGAAGCCAATGAGCTTCATAGTGACATTATGTCTGTGGTTAATTTTAGTTAAGCCAACGGATCAATTCATAATGCAGCCTTTAAACAAGGCACACAAAAGCTTGTTTAATGTTTTTCTTTATTTTTCACCAAAAAAACTTAGTTTCGCAAAAAAAATACTATGAACTCCTACGAACGCATTACCAGAAAAGCAGCAAAAAAAATCGGCAACTATTTTCTTCAGGGATTGCTGCTGGTTGCCCCCATTACCATAACTATTTTTGTTATATACAGGCTGCTTGATTTCATTGATGGGCTGCTGCCTTTGAAAATACCCGGCCTGGGATTGCTGATCATTTTCAGCTCCATTTCGCTCATAGGTTTCGCCGGGGCACTCCTCATCAAACGTCCCATAGCGTTTGTCTTTCATGGAGTTATAGAAAGGATCCCACTGGTAAAAATATTGTATACCTCAATTTCCGATTTGCTTTCTGCCTTTGTAGGCCAGAAGAAGAAATTTACGGAGCCTGTGATGGTGGTGATGAACAGAGAAAGCAACATTCGCAAACTAGGCTTCATTACCGAAAAAGATCTCCTCAGCATTGGCATAGGCAGCGAGTTTGTGGCCGTCTATCTTCCCCATTCATACAATTTCTCGGGAAATATGTTTATTGTCCCAGCAGAAAATGTTGTGCCGGTAAATGCCAATCCTGCTGAATTTATGAAATTTATTGTTTCCGGGGGTGTTACTAAGGTGTAAATATATATTCTCGATGCTTCATAATTCGAAAATATCCTCTCTGCATAACCCGGAAGTATATTTTACCATTGAAATAACATTATTTCTTAATAGCTTTGCCAAAAACAATACAAGATGCATAAACCCGTAATTTTAGTTACCAACGACGATGGCATAATGGCGCCGGGAATACGAAACCTTATAGCTTTTATGCGCGAAATCGGTGAAGTAGTAGTGGTAGCTCCCGATAAAGGGCAAAGCGCCATGGGACATGCCGTTACCATTG
>JBEPXC010000115.1:0-11503 GCA_041642035.1 Sphingobacteriia bacterium | reverse complement strand
TGGGGCGGGTGGCATGTAATCCACATTCCTTAGAGGAGGTCTCCCACCACCACCTTCCGGCTCTGAAATCTTCACCCTCTTTAATGGCACGGGTACAAGGCTGGCAGCCGATGCTTACAAACCCCTTATCGTGAAGAGAATTATAGGGAATATTATGGGTTTTTAGGTATTGCATCATACGATCGTAGGTCCAGTCTTTTAAGGGATTGAATTTCACCAGTCCAAACGACTCATCGTATTCGAAAAAGGCAAGATTGCTTCGGGCTGACGACTGATCGGCACGTAGACCGGTTACCCATAATTCAGTATTGTGGAGAGCCCTTTTCAAAGGAACCACCTTGCGGATGGCACAACATTCCTTCCGGTTTTCAACCGATTGGTAAAAACTGGTTGGCCCCTTTTTGCTTACCATTTCTTCTACCTGAGTAGTATCGGGATAATAAGCCTCGATGGGCTGTTTATATTTCTCCAGGGTATCGGCCCATACCTTGTAGGTTTCGGGAAAAAGCCTGCCGGTATCCAGGGTGAATACTTTAATAGGGATATTATGCGCAAAAATCAAATGGGAAATTACCTGGTCTTCCAGCCCAAAGCTGGTAGAAAATGCAATCTTCTGCCGATGCATTTCAGATAATTTATGGAGTTGAAATACAGGATCATCTGATTGAAGAAGTGATTCGTATTTTAGCATGCAATGAAAAAATTAATTTATATCTGTTTGTTTAGACGAAGGTTATCTATCGCCTTCGGCAAAAACAGCAAAAGTAATAAAAAATAGTTAATGAAGGATTTCAAAGCAATAGGCCTTTGCTCAAAAGAAAGTAAAATTGTAGGTTAAACATAAGCTGTTGCATGGATAAAAAGCCTGTTAGCAGAGGATGAAAAATAAACATAAAAGTTTTGAGAGTCATTCAAGCGACACACTTTAAAAGAGTTATTCACTACAGTAAGGATTATTTTCCGGATCCGATGAGTGTTTGCTCCAAAAGGAAAGGTAAGCAATGACTATAAGGGTTTTCTGGAAAAAGATATTACCAGGGGCGGGGCAGAATGGGCAAATCAAAATAAAAAGTGGTGCCGCTTTTCGCCGAACTGGCCACCATCAACCGGGCATTATGCCGGGCAATAAAGTCCTTACACAGGCTCAGGCCTATTCCCGAGCCGGGTTCATCGCCAGTACCTTTACTTGATGACAACAACTCATTGCTTTGTATTGTTTTTAGGTGTTCGGGGTTGATTCCCTTGCCATTATCAGTTACTGAAAAACGGGAATAATTTTCTTCCTTCACCACACTTATTTTGATAATTCCATTCTCGTAGGAGTATTTAATGGCATTTGAAATAAAATTTCTCACCACCGTTTGCAGCATATTTTCATCGACATTCACCATGCATGCTGCCTCATCAGCCTGGAAATCTATCTGGACATTTTTGGCTTCGGCCCATGATTTATAGGGCTGTATACTTTTAATGACCAGGTACTTCAAATCGGTAGGTGCGGGTTTAAAAACAATTTTCCCGTCCTGCGATCTGGCCCAGAACAAGAGGTTTTCAAGTAAATCGCTCACCGACTGAACGGCTCTGGAAAGAGCCCTGAAATTATCCTTCAGCTCCACATTTTCATCAATCACCTGTTCTTCTTTGAGCAACTCAATCAAAGCTCTTAGGTTCCATACGGGACTTCTTAAATCGTGGCCAATAACCATAAACATGCGATCCTTAGCTGCATTGATCTGACGCAGTTCTTCTTTTTGCTCCAGCAGTTGCTGGTTTTTTTGTTTCAGCTTTCGCAACAAGATGAGCAAAACGGCACCGATAAGGGCAAGCATTAGGGCAAATGCAATAAGTGCGGTATTGAGATACTGCTGACGGCTCAGGGTAAGCATTTGTATTTCCTTATCCCGGGTGATGATATCCAATTGTGCCTGTTGTTGTTGTCTTTCCAATTGGAATTCCATACCAAGCATTTTCTCCGATAGCTGTTGACTGAAGAGGGTATCGGCATATTGAGTCATTGTAATTAAGTCTTGGGCAGCAGCCTGATAATCTTGTTTGTTCATATTCACTTTGGCCAATACCTTCATCGCATCGTGTATCAAAAGGCGTGAGCTGACTTCTCTTCCGATGGAGAGAGCTTCGCGTGCAAAGGGTTCGGCAGAAATATAATCGTCGATCTGGCAAAAAATACGCGATTGCTGCAATTGGATGTTGCCCAGAAGATCTCTATCGGCAGTTCTGTCAACGGTTGATAAGGCAAGATCATAATTACGGCGCGCATTGTCAAAGTCGTCGCGGTTAAAATAAATATCGCCCAGGTATTTATAGCAAACTGCTTGACCCGGAATATTACCGGTTGCTTTTCTTATTTCCAGTGCTTTCGAAATATTCTCCAGGGCGTGATCGGCAGAATCAATATGCATAAGCACTCTTCCTTTGTTGAGGTATATATAGGAAAGCATACTCTGGTCATTTATTTGCTGCGCAATTTCCAGAGCAGGTCTGAGATTTTCAAGTGCCTGGGAGAAAAACTCCAGGTAGATGTGTAGATTAGCAATATTGATATAGGCATACCCTTCCTGCTGCGGAATGTCATGCTTCTGGGCCAGTTCCAGCCCTTTGAAAAATATTTCTATGGCTTTGTTGTAATCTCCCAAAACGCGATAAGCCACCCCTGTAAAGCTGTGTGCTTTAACCAGATTATAATAATCCTCCAGGCTATCGGCCAGCGCTATGGCCTGCAATCCCAGTTCGAGCGATTTCTCGGGCTGGGCATTGCGGATATTCCAGCTTTGGTCGAGCATACGCTCAAGCCGAAGGGAAGGGTCGAGCTGTGCAGAAAGGGATTGATCCTTTATCGGCTCAACCCTCTGATTTTCTTGCCCCCCATGTTCATCAAAGGCCATTAAAGGATTCACCCAATAAACATTTGCCGTAAGCAAAATGATAATTATCCTAAGCATAAAAAATTTCACCCGATTGTTTTTTTTATTACTATAAAACTACGAAGTTTTTTCCTGTTATTAACCCCGGCAGTCATTTGTCATGACATAAACCTGAATAAAATAGCTTAATTAAATCATTATTCTTACAAGGAATGATTTTTAATGAACGAATCCCGGAATTTTCCTTTGGAATAAGTACTACAGGTCCTTTTATAGGGTTCTCACGCATGGGACTTACCGGTTTCAGGTTCATCCCCAACATGTTAAAATATCATGAAATTATTGCTGAGGGTAAAAGATAAGGCGGGGGTGTTTAAATTTGTAAGGTCGAACCCCAAATTAACCTGCTATGATTTCTTCTCCTGAACCGGAAATACTATATCCTGAGTTAAAATTCCAGGCTTCTCGAAGCAGCGGTGCAGGGGGGCAAAATGTAAACAAGGTAAATACCCGGGTAGAGCTGAGATTTAATATCAGCACCTCCGCGCTGCTTCGCGAAGAGCAAAAAGAGATGCTGTTGGATAAGCTTGCCCCACGCCTAACGCGTGAAGGAGAGTTAATTGTGGTATCGGAGAAAACACGCTCACAACATCGCAACAAAGAGGATTGCCTGGAGCGTTTTAACGAATTGATTACCGATGCCTTTACGCCGGAGAAACCAAGAATTTCGACCAAGCCCAGCTACCGCTCCAGGATCAGGCGCATAGAAACCAAAAAACAACATTCAGTAAAAAAGCAGAATCGTAAGAAGCCTGATCTCTGAAAAATCATACGAAAAAAAGGGCTTATACCTATAATGGCCAAGCCCTTTTTAATGAATTGTTACTGAAGTCTAACGGCAAGATAACCTACCGGGTAATCTGATCAATGACCATCATTCCCCTAACATTATTTGCCTTATTTTGTGGGTGCGCTTTTAAGGGTTTCGAGCAGGAAATCCCAAAACAGACCAACGGATTCAATATTCACCTTTTCGTCGGGAGAGTGCGGATGTCTGATGGTGGGTCCGAAAGATATCATATCCAGACCCGGATAAGCGCCTCCGATAATACCGCATTCCAGTCCGGCATGGATCACTTTTACTTCGGGTGTTTTCCCAAATTTGCTGTTGTATACATTTTTCATGGTATTGAGAATGGGCGAATCCACATTGGGTTTCCATCCGGGGTATGAACCACTATGGGTTACCTCAGCACCGGCCATCTCAAATACGCTGCGAATCATATGGCACAAATCATCTTTTGCCGAATCCACGGCGCTACGCTGCAGGGTGCAAACTTCAATTTTCTGTCCGTCGGACTTCAGAATGGCAAGGTTGGTGCTGGTTTCTACCACTCCGGGCATATCATCGCTCATGCGAATCACTCCATTGGGGCAGCCATAAACCCCACTGAGCATATTGCCTACCACCATAGGGTCGATTACCGTTTGAGGAATATCTGTTTTGGTAAGATTAACAGCAAAATCAGGCTCTACGTTGCGTAGCTCTTTTTTAATTTTTTTGGCCAGATCGCTGACCAGATGCTCGAAAGCGGTTTCGTTTTCCCTGGGTGTAATAACCACAGCGCTGGCTTCGCGTGGAATAGCGTTTCGCAAGCTACCACCATCGATGCTACTGATTTGCAACTGATACTCACGGTGTGCCTGCCACAAAATGCGGGTAATTATTTTGTTTGCATTGCCACGCCCCAGGTTGATGTCCAGTCCTGAATGACCACCTTTGAGCCCTTTTATTTCAAGTTTCCATGCGGTGGTAGCGCCCACCACCTGGTTGGTCTTATAAGGGAAAACGGCTGTGGTATCTACTCCACCGGCACATCCGATATACAGCTCGCCTTCATCCTCGGAGTCGAGGTTAAGCAGGATTTGTCCTTTGAGGAAATCGGAGCTAAGAGCAAAGGCTCCGGTCATACCGGTTTCTTCATCGATGGTAAAAAGGCCTTCTATGGGCCCGTGCTCCAGGGTATTGTCGGCCAGCACGGCCATGGTGGTAGCCACACCGATACCGTTATCGGCGCCAAGGGTAGTGCCACGGGCCTTCACCCATTGGCCGTCCACATAGGCATCTATGGGGTCTTTTTCAAAATCATGCTCCGTATCGTTGTTCTTTTGGGGCACCATGTCCAGGTGACCCTGAAGGATCGTTGTCTGGCGGTTTTCGTAGCCGGGGGTAGCAGGTTTGCGAATGACAATGTTTCCTACACGGTCAATTTGGGTTTCAAGCCCAAGGCTTTCACCGAATGATTTTACATACGCTATAATCTTCTCCTCCTTTTTTGAAGGATGAGGAATGTTGCAAATTTCCTGGAAGTACTTCCAAATGGGCTGCGGTTTGAGTTGTGATAAATTGTTGTTCATCGCTTTTTTTATTTAAAATTAGGTTTGCTTTTTATGTAAGGATTTCTCTAAAGGTGATTAGTTTACGCATATACAATTGGGAGAAAAAAGTCGTCACCCGATCGTGCACGGGCTGTATTTTTTCTCCCAGTTCATTCTCTGCCAGGGTGCATATCTGCCTGACGGTATTTTTACCATCGGCCAGCTTACAGGTGGTTGAACCTATTGGGTCCAGGCTTACTTTAATCCAGGGATTTTTCAGCCGTGGCTGTATCCACCTCTTGCCCACAAAACCGGTAAAGCGGGGCACCAGAATTACCATATTCCCCTGTTGATCCAGTTCGTGGGCATATTTTCGCACCGGAGTGAGATCTAAAAAATTAGCCTGCTTAAGGATTCTACGTTTCTTATAATATCCTGTTTCTTTAACCATTCAATAAACTGTTATTCAACGACCATCATAATTTTTTTGGCCTCCACCGTGATGCCTTCTGTGACATGAATCTGTTTCACTATCCCGTCTTTAGGGGCCTTAAATTCACTTTCCATTTTCATAGCCGAGAAAACGATGAGTATTTGTCCGGCTTCAACCTTATCGCCTTCAGCCACAAGAATCTTCACCACCTTGCCTGGGATGGGGGCAACAATGGTGTTTCCAAGTTCATCGGTAGTTCCTTTCAGACGTGATGCACGATATTTTGACTCGGCGTCAATAATTTCGGTTTCGTAAGAGTGCTTATAAGTATTTACCAAAAAGCGCTTGCTGTTTTGCTCGGGAATGAGCTCAACATTATAAGATTTGTTATTGGTAATCATGGAAAAGATTCCCTGGTTTACTTTCTCAAAGTCGATAATATACTCCTTGTCATCTACCTTTATATTTACATAGGAGCCTTCCCATTGCAGGAGCTCCACTTTGGCAGTTCGGTTGTTTATTTTTACCTGATACGACATAAGTCTTTACTTGTTAAAGTTTTAATACACTTCTGATGCGACTGTAATCCTTCCAGTTGTTTTTTAAAGCAGTCATTTCTTTGGGAGTAGCTTTTCGGATGCGATCAAGATATTCCAGGAAAGAAGCAACGATGACCATATCTTCGCATTCACCCTCGCATATTTCACTGCTTAACAGATGGTCAATGTTCTCGTCGATAAAGTGTGTGGTATAATTTCCCTCCACGAAGGCGGGTGCGGTCATAATATTCTCGAGGAAATTAATGGAGTTCTTTACTCCTGCAATTTTAAATTCCTGCAGTGCTCTGCGGGTCCTTTCAATGGCATCTTTGCGATCTCTGCCCCAGACAATGAGTTTGGCAATGAGTGGATCATAATAGATGGGGATTTCGAATCCTTCGTATATGTATCCATCTACCCTTACTCCTACTCCATAGGGAATACTGATGTGCGTAACTTTCCCCGGGGCAGGCATAAAATTATTGCTGGCATCTTCGGCATATACCCTGCATTCAATGGCATGGCCGTTTTGATGGAGTTGTTCCTGGGCAAAGGGTAAAGGCATGCCCGAGGCAATATTAATTTGTTCCTTGACAAGATCAACACCTACCACCCGCTCGGTGATAGGATGTTCGACCTGCAAACGGGTATTCATTTCCAGAAAATAGTAATTGAGCTGATTGTCTACAATAAACTCGATGGTTCCGGCACCCTCATAGTCAACCGCTTTGGCCGCCGCAACGGCAGCTTTGCCCATTTCATCCCTCACCTGAGCAGTTAGAATGGGTGATGGTGTTTCTTCAATGATCTTTTGGTGGCGTCGCTGAACCGAACATTCTCTTTCAAAGAGGTGCACAACATTGCCCTGTTGATCGGCAAGAATTTGAAACTCGATGTGATGAGGCGATTGAATATATTTTTCAATATACACCGCATCATCGCCAAAGGCGGATTTGGCCTCTGATTTTGCCGCACGCAGTGCGCTCTTAATGTCCGCTTCCTTTTTCACCAGCCGCATTCCTTTACCCCCACCACCGGCTGAGGCTTTAATCATAACGGGCAGGCCAATGTGCTGAATGGTTTTTATGGCCTCCGCTTCGGAGTGAATAGCTGATTCGGTACCTGGCACTACAGGCACTCCGGCTGCCATCATAGTTTTGCGTGCGGTAATTTTGTCACCCATTTGAGAAATGGCATAAGATTGGGGCCCTATGAATTTAATGCCCAGCTGCTTACATTTCTCTGAAAACAACGCATTCTCGGATAAGAAGCCATAGCCCGGATGTATGGCATCGCTTTTACTGGCTATAGCCACCTGCAGAATTTTTTCCATATCCAGGTAAGACTCTGAAGAAGGCGACGGACCAATGTGATAAGCTTCATCGGCATATAAAACGTGCATGGCTTTGCGATCGGCGTCAGAGTAGACGGCTACTGTGCGGATGTTCATTTCACGACATGAACGCATGATACGCACCGCTATTTCGCCACGGTTGGCAATCAAGACTTTTTTAATCATAGCATATTCTTTGATTCTTACAATCAACTATCATATAAAATTAACAAACATCTGCGCAAATACAAGGGTAAATTTACATCTTGTTGAATTTAAATTCTCTTTGGTGGCATCGACAGTCTTATTTAAACCAGGCGAAAGCTTGTTGTACAGTTGATATTCAGTTACTTTTGAGTGCCATAATGTCATTAAAGCATCTTTGGCAATGAATTTGATTAGAGCTCGCATCTAAATACCTAGATATTTACAAAAGCAGATAATTATTAGTGCCGTATTTTGAATCCGCTCTTTGTGAGCAAACAATAATTGCGAAACAATCCCTAAAAAATAAACCTATTATGATACAGGAAATTAAACAGGAAAACTTTGAACAAGAACTTCAGGCACATGAAAACCTGGTACTCGACTTTTATTCTACTGAATGCCCCCCTTGTGAGGCCGTAGCGCCAAAATTTGAAAGTTTGGCATCGGTTTATGGTGAAGACGTAAGGTTCGTAAAAATGTACAGGCAGGGCAACCGTGAATTATCGGAGAAACTGGCGGTAAAATCATCACCTACACTCATTTTTTATAAGAAGGGTGAAGAAACAGGAGAAAGACTGACCGGCGGAATCAAGAAGTCTGACATTCAGAAAAACCTGGATGCACTGCTTCCTGCCGAAAGAGTAGCAGAAATACACTCAAGGGTAAAACCTGTTGTAACCCACACCGAGGCCATTATTTTGGGAGCTGGTCCGGGGGGAATGGCAGCCGGAATTTACCTGGCACAGGCAAAAATTGATACCTTGCTGGTAGATCAGTCTTTACCCGGGGGTCAGGTTTCTACCACACACCAGGTATCCAATTATCCTGGTTTTATTCAGCCCCAAAAAGGGTTCATGCTTTCTCACTACATGTCGGAGCAAGCTAAAGAAGCCGGCGTAAAATTTAAAGTGGCCGTTGATATCAACAAAGTGGATTTGACCAACAAGGAAATTGTTATTGATGGTTATGAAACCATTAAAGCAAAGAAAATCATTATTTCTACCGGTGCCTCACCCCGCTATCTGAACATACCCGGTGAAAGAGAATTTCATGGCAAAGGTATTTCCTATTGTGCAACCTGCGATGCCAAATACTATCATGACAAGGAAGTCGTCATTATTGGTGGTGGAAATACGGCTGTTGAAGAATCGGAATTCATCAGCAAATTTGCCTCTAAAATAACCATGATACAGCAGCTCCCTATGCTAACCGCCAATAAAGCGGCTCAGGAACGTTGTTACAACGATCCAAAGATCAATGTGATGCTCGAATATGAACCAAGAGGTTTTTATAAAACCGATGATGACAAAATGATGGTTAAGGTTCAGGACCTGAAAACAAACGAAACCAAAGAGATCGTTACCGATGGTATCTTCATTTTCGTGGGCATGAAACCCAATACCGAATACATCAAAGAGCCCATTACAACCGACGATTGGGGGTATATTAAAGTTGATGATGAAATGCGCACCAGCATCCCCGGGGTATATGCCGTGGGAGATGTTATCAGCAAAAAGTACCGCCAGATAACCACTGCGGTGGGCGATGGTACCATTGCCTCTATTGTATGTGCAAAAGAAATTGATCACTAAACCCATTAACAAACGGATCTCTGCAGTGAATTTTCAATTGCTGAGGGATCCGTTTTTTTATTTTTGCTTATTGTATGGCATGTCTGCATTATTCATTATGGTAGCTTTCGCCTTTTAGAATGCTAAAGCCCCGGTACAATTGCTCAACAAAAAACAACCTTACCATTTGATGCGAGAAAGTCATTTTTGATAAGGAAAGCTTAAAGTGGGCTTTTTGATGAAGACTTTGCGCAAAGCCCCAGGGTCCTCCCACAACAAAAACCATCTCCTTTATTGCTGCGTTCATGCGTTTTTGAAGGAATTCCGAAAAACCCACCGAGCTAAACTCCTGCCCTCGCTCGTCGAGAAGGACAATGCAGTCGGCCTTGTCGGTATAACGCAGAATAAATTCCGCTTCTTTTTGGCGGATAACATCCGCTGACATCCCGGTGGTTTTCTTTAGGGCAGGAATTTGCTTCAGCTCAAAAGCAACATAATGCTTCAACCTTTTAACATATAGGTCGATGCCCTGGTTAAGATAATTTTCGTCGGTTTTGCCTATGGCAAGCAGGGTAATCTTCATCTGGGAAAAATTCTTTAAGGATTTTTATCGTTGTGCTTTTCGGAAAAGCTCACGGGTTTTCAATGGGGTATAACCAACCCATGGCGTGCCCGAAAATAAGACTTTTTGTCCAATTGATTAAACAAAAAAGCGTACCTTTATCGCGTGTGGGAAAAAGTGTTAAAAAAGCAGGTTTATTAAATTGCAGCCAATGTGGATAAAATTGGTGTGATTTTTGAATAAGGAACAGGCTATTGGTGAGCTCACCACACGAAAAAACTACTATCAGATGAAACCCACATGAGCACCTCGCTCAAAAAAGACAATGAATAAGGTGTTTGTGGGTTCCATTCAGCAACTTAATCAATTATATCCGAATGAATAAACTAATCATTTCAGCATTCCTTTTTTCCCTATTTATAGGCCTGAATAACTTTTCCATAGAAGGATCCATGCAATCCAATCCTGTCATCACTGAACTAAGTGAAGCCTTTGGTAAAGCAAATGCCCGCGACGTTGCCAAGCATTTTGGTGCCTCTGTTGATCTGAAATTACCAGGTAATGAAGGAACGTACAGCCGCAACCAGGCAGAACTAATATTGCGCAATTTCTTTACCGCCAATAATCCTCAATCTTTTACCATCCAACACCAGGGACCCTCAAGAGATGGTTCAATATATGCCATAGGCATTTATAAGGCCAAAAACGGCAAATCTTTTCGAGCATATTTCCTGTTGAAGAAATTATCCGATCAAATGGTGCTACATCTGTTGCAGATGGAAGAACAATAATATTGACTCGGGTAAGCTTATTGTGGCAAAAAAGGGGTTAAAAGACTCGCTAAGACTGACTGTCTTTTAACCCTCAACAAGGCGTATGGGGTTGATTTCTCATCTGCGTATTGCAGTTCGCTCCTTCTCTATAAATATAACAAGGTATAAAACCTTCACATTTTCCTACCAATATATCTCAAGAAACATTATTTTTGGCCTGAAAGAATATTTAGACAAAGGTAACAGGAAATAGCTATGCTTACGCTTGAGATCATCATAGTACTGGTCGTACTTGTTTTGGCCGTAATACTTTTTGCCACGGATAAGCTAACCGTTGATGTGGTGGCCCTTATTATTATGGCAACACTTATTCTTACCGGAATAGTAACGCCTGAGCAGGGAGTGTCGGGATTCAGCAATTCTGCTACGGTGACCGTTGCCGCTATGTTTATTTTAAGTGCCGCCCTATTTAAATCAGGGGCAGTAGTAGGTCTTGGCAATAAGATGGCAAGCCTGTTTCAGTATAATTTCTGGGTTGCTATTTTTGCCACCATGGCCACCGTAGGCGTGGTATCGGCTTTTATCAACAATACCCCTGTTGTGGCTATATTCATTCCTATCATGGCAGGAGCCGCCATCAAATCCAACCGAAACATCAGTAAGATGCTCATGCCCCTTTCTTTTGCATCGATGTTTGGGGGATTATGCACCCTCATCGGCACATCCACCAATATCCTGGTGAGTGGGATTGCCAAGGAACATGACATGGAGCCCTTTTCTATGTTTGAGATGTCCCGCCTGGGCCTGGTATTTTTTGCAGCAGG
>JBEPXC010000114.1:0-11591 GCA_041642035.1 Sphingobacteriia bacterium | reverse complement strand
GCTCCCGGTGAAAGAGCAAAAGTTGCCGTAGAATCCTATGACGATCGTATCGATCCTGTTGGTGCATGTGTGGGTATGAAAGGTTCTAGGATACATGGCATTGTGAGAGAATTGCGCAACGAAAATATCGACGTGATTAACTATACCACCAACGCACAATTATACATAAGCAGGGCTTTGAGTCCTGCTAAGATTACTTCCATCAATATCGATGATAACACCAAAAGAGCAGAGGTATTTCTTAAACCTGATCAGGTTTCTATGGCCATTGGTAAGGGTGGATTCAATATTAAACTTGCCGGAACCCTTACAGGGTACGAAATTGATGTTTACCGCGATACCGATCAGGACTCTGAAGATGTTGATATCCAGGAGTTCTCCGATGAAATAGAACAGTGGATTATCGACGAATTTAAAGCTGTAGGGCTTGATACCGCCAAAAGCATTATTAATCAATCTCTGAGCGACCTGGTTCTACGCGTAGACCTTGAAGAAGAAACTATTAAGGAAGTATTAAGTATATTAAGGGCAGAATTTGAATAAAATATATAACTTTGCAAACATTTTTCAAAGGCTTCAAAACTTTTTTGTAAATCAAGATTCCAATATGACTGAGGGTACCAAAGTATTAAGATTAAGTAAAATAGCAAGAGAATTTAACATTGGTACATCTACCATTGTAGACTTTCTTGCTAAGAAGGGTATTTCCATTGACACTAATCCCAATACGAAAATATCTCAGGAGGCCTTCGAAATGCTGGCCAAGGAATTTCAAAAAGAGAAAAGCCTGAAAGACGAGGTACGCAAAACAGGTCTGAGCTTTACCAAAAGAGAAAGTATTTCTTTACCCGATGAGAAAGTTTCCGGCGAGGAAACTGCGAAAACTTCCGGAAAAAAAGAAGAAGAAGAGCCCGAGACGGAAGAACACGAGTTGCTCATCAAGGATCTCAAATCTTCTTTTGTTGAAACCCCTAAAAAGGAAGAAGAGCCTTCTGAAGATAAAGATACTTTAAAAGATAAGGTTAAGCTTTCGGGGCCAACAATTGTAGGCAAGCTCGATGCAGACCAAATGAAGGGAAAAGCTCCCCTGCCAGCGGCTGAAAAGGCGAAGGAAGAAAAAACACCTGAAAAGGAACCCGAATCTACCAAGCAAGAAGCCCCGCCTGCTGAAGCACCCGAGGCTGAAGAGAAAGCGTCTGCTGAAGAAGTTGTTCCAGAAGAGAAGAAAGGAAAAAGGGAAGCGCCAACTTCTGAAAAAGAAGAAGGGGTTGAAGCGCCTAAAGAAGAAATAGCCCCAGAGGTTCCCGTTTCTAAGGAAAAACCCCAAGAGGAATCTAAAAAGCCCGAGCCTGAAGCTAAGCCCAAAAAAGAGAAGGTTGTTAAAGAAACCAAACAGGAAAAGAAAGAAGAGCCTGTAACGGAAAGCAAAGAGCAACAGGAGCCTGTAGAAAAAGACAAAGAACCGGTGTCAGCACAAATTACTGAGGAAAAGGATACTTCTGCTCAAAAAGAACAAGCCCCTGAGCCCGCCCCGGCAGAAGCAGAGAAAAAAACTCCCGGAAATTTTTATAAGACCGAGGTCAAGAAACTTGAGGGCGTTACCATATTAGGACGGATAGACCTTCCTGCAGCAAAAGATAAGAGCAAAAAGCCGGTGGCTTCTTCTAGCGATGCGGATAAGCCCAAGAAAAGAAAGCGTAAGAGAATACGCAAAGAGAAAGGTCAGGAAGGCGAAAGAACTACTACACAAGCTGCTGGCGAAGGCCAGGCAGGCGCTTCTGGTGAAGATCAGAGAAAAGCACCCGCCCGGGCCGGGGATCAGCAAAAAAGTCAGCAACAGAAAAGACCTGCCAGACCGGCTCCCGGTCAGCAATCTGCTCAGGCGGGTAAAGGCAAAAAAGCTCCCAGACGAGACTTTGTTAAACCTGAAGTTAGCGATGAGGAAATCTCTCGCCAGATTAGAGAAACACTCGCCTCACTGAGTGGTACCGGAAAATCCAAAGCCGCTAAACATAGAAAGCAAAAACGGGATACTCAGTATAAACAGCGCATGCATGATGAGCAACAGGCTGAGACCGACCAAAAAACACTTAAAGTTACCGAATTCGTATCGGCCAATGAGCTGGCCAACCTGATGAATGTATCGGTTGTTGAAATTATATCTACCTGTATGAGCCTGGGCTTGGTGGTTTCCATCAACCAGCGTCTAGACGCAGAAACCATCACCATTGTTGCCGATGAATTTGGATACGAGGTAGAATTTATTAGTGTTGATGCCCAGGAAATCATCAGGGAAATTGAAGATACCCCCGAACAGCTGAAAAGCCGTGCTCCCATTGTTACCGTTATGGGTCACGTTGACCATGGTAAAACATCGCTGCTCGACCACATCCGCCATGCCAATGTTATTGCCGGTGAGGCCGGTGGTATTACCCAGCATATCGGTGCCTATTCCGTGCAAATGGAAGATGGAAAGATGATTACCTTCCTCGACACCCCGGGCCACGAAGCATTTACTGCTATGCGGGCAAGGGGTGCGAAAGTTACCGATGTTGCCATTATTGTTGTAGCGGCTGATGATAATGTGATGCCGCAAACCATTGAAGCCATCAATCACGCGCAGGCAGCCGGGGTTCCCCTGGTTATTGCCATCAATAAAATTGATAAAGCCAACGCCAATATAGAGCGTGTTAAGGAAGAACTGGCCAAGATTAATATTCTTGTAGAAGACTGGGGTGGTAAATACCAGAGCCAGGAAATTTCAGCAAAAAATGGCGTTAATATTGACAAATTGCTCGAGAAAGTGCTGCTCGAAGCCGAATTGCTCGATATGAAGGCCAACCCGGATAAAAATGCTTCTGGTACTGTAATTGAATCCTCCCTGGATAAAGGTAGGGGTTATCTTGCCACCATATTGGTGCAAAACGGTACCCTCGGAATTGGTGATATTGTTGTGGCCGGAAATACCCATGGCCGTGTGAAGGCTATGTTTAACGAGAGAAATGCCCGCATAGTCGAAGCAGGACCCGCTACACCAGCCCTTATTCTTGGACTCGACGGAGCCCCTCAGGCAGGAGATACCTTCCATGTGGTTAGAGACGAGCAGGAAGCGAAAACCATTACTTCTAAACGTCAGCAACTTATCCGTGAGCAAGGCTTACGTACTCAAAAACATATCACCCTGGATGAGATTGGCCGCCGAATTGCCATCGGAGACTTTAAAGAACTTAATATCATCATCAAAGGTGATGTGGATGGTTCTGTTGAAGCCCTTGCCGACTCAATGCTTAAACTCTCTACCGAGGAAGTACAGGTGAACATTATCCACAAAGCCGTGGGTTCTATTACCGAAGGTGATGTATTGCTTGCCTCTGCATCCAATGCCATTATCGTTGGTTTCCAGGTCAGACCTTCTATGGCAGCGCGTAAACTTGCCGAAAATGAAGAAATCGACATCCGCATGTACTCGGTTATCTACAATGCTATTAATGAAATCAAATCTGCAATAGAAGGTATGTTGTCTCCCGATATTGAAGAAAAGATTGTTGCCAACATCGAGGTGAGAGATGTATTTAAAATCACCAAAGTGGGTACGGTAGCCGGTTGTATGGTACTGGACGGAAAGATCCACCGGAATTCCAAAATAAGGGTTATCCGTGATGGGATTGTGGTCTATTCAGGATATCTGGGTTCACTCAAACGATTTAAAGACGATGTGAAGGAAGTTTCTTCAGGCTATGAATGCGGTTTGAACATTGACAAATTCAATGATATGAAAGTAGGCGATATCATCGAAGCTTACGAAATTAGAGAGATAGCCCGTAAACTAGATTAATCCTAAAGGTATGACAGATTTAAAGGTTTCAATTGACAAGATCAAAGATTTTGTCAGTGAAGACGAAATTAAACTTTTCGAAGAGGATGTTGCATTGCAACAAAAAAAGATATACGAAAAAAGTGGCGCAGGAAATGATTTCTTAGGTTGGGTAGATCTTCCCTCTGAAATCAGTGAAGATTTGCTCCGTGATCTTGAGGATACTGCAACCCGCATTAAAAAACAATCAAGGGTGGTCGTGTTAGTAGGTATAGGAGGATCCTATCTGGGGGCCAGGGCCGTAATTGACGCGTTAAGCAGTAATTTCAATACCTATCAGTACCAGCAGCAGGAAAATCCTCTGGTCGTATATGCAGGGCATCATTTGAGTGAAGATTACATGAGCGAGCTTCTTGCTTTTCTCGATGATAAGGACTACTCCATTATCGTAATCAGCAAATCTGGAACCACAACCGAGCCTGCTGTGGCATTTCGACTGTTGCGTGCCCATCTGGAAAAAAAATATTCGGAAGAGCAAGCCAATGAAAGAATTTTCGCCATTACAGATGCAAGTAAGGGTGCGCTAAAAACATTAGCCCAAAACAAGGGATACAAAAGTTATATTATCCCCGATGATGTAGGGGGTAGATATTCGGTACTTACTCCTGTGGGTTTGCTTCCCATTGCCGTAGCAGGTTTTAATATTCGGGAACTGGTTAAAGGGGCCCGCAATATGCAGCAGCATCTTAAGGAGGAAAAACAGCTGAAGAATAATCCCGCGGCCCTGTATGCCGTTGTTCGGAATATATTGTATAAAAAAGGTAAAACAACCGAAATTATGGCTTCCTATTCCCCCAATATGATGTATTTCACCGAATGGTGGAAGCAATTGTATGGAGAAAGTGAGGGGAAAGATAATAAAGGTATTTTTCCCGCAGGTGTTGGATTTACCTCTGATCTTCATTCTATGGGTCAATACATACAGGAAGGATTACGAAATTTATTCGAAACGGTAATCCGTATTGACAAACCCAAAACCACTGTTGAGATCCCTTCTGATGAAGATGACCTTGATGGACTTAATTTTCTGGCCGGCAAACGGATGAATTTCGTAAACAGGATGGCTGAAGAAGGTACTATGATAGCTCACATTGACGGACAAGTGCCTAATATGGAAGTATTACTTCCCCGCATTAATGAATCTGTTTTGGGCGAAATGATCTACTTCTTTGAGATGGCTTGTGCTATAAGTGGTTATTTATTAGGGGTCAATCCTTTTGATCAACCCGGTGTGGAAGCTTATAAAAAGAATATGTTTGCGTTGCTTGAAAAGCCTGGGTTTGAAAAACAAACCGCCCAGTTGAAGAAGAGATTATGATGAGCTAAACAATAACGTATAATTCTATTTATAGAAAAACACTCATCCACCCGGATGAGTGTTTTTTGCGTTATAACAGATGGTTTATAGGGCAAAGCTCCCCCATTCCTTAAGTGCTCCTTTACAGGAATTTACCTGCCTGGCTGCATGTTGTTTTTAATGTTAAAATGCCATTAAAACATTGAAAAACAACTATTAAAGGCTAATTTATTACGATTCTATGATGTGGGGGTAATACCATGCTTTTCACCTATAAAAATCAGGTAAAATCCATGACGACCTTTGAGAGCGGTTGTCGTACTTTTGTCTTATAGATTTTTATCCGGATAAATCTTAAGAAGTATTCTATTAACAACAAAAAAAAATACCATGATGTTAACTGATAAAGAATTGGATTACCTGAGAGAGCTTGAGAACAACAAGGAAGTAGTGTATTTACTCAACACAAGGGAATGCGAGTTAATATCAAAACTTATAAAGAGCTATAAGGAGATACAACGGCAACTTAGTTCTTTGCAGATTAGCCGGGATTGAACTGATACCACACCACTATCCACAAATATTATATTATTACTGCCTATGACTTATCGAGATATTGTTTTAACGTTACTGAAAACCCGGGGAGATCTGGTATGTGTTGAAAAACACCTGATGAGCGACTTTTCAGAGAACAGCCATAAAGGAGAAAATTTTTCTGAATGGTGTCTTGCTCACGGTATAGAATTTGTTAAAATGAAGGAAGAAGAGCCAACAAAGATTTATCTAAAAAAAAAGTTTAATTACGAGAACAACTGATATAGGAAGAAACGATGTTTTTTAGGAAAACAAAATCAAAGAAATCCGTTGCTTTACAAAAAATTTAGCAACAGCCTCCCCCCAAGGTAAGAACCCCGTCATATTTGACGGGGTTTCTTTTTTTTTTGACTCTTTCGCTTATAGGGATAGACTCTGTTTACGCATATAAAATGTAACATTAGATCGATCCAATGATGGCCTCAACTTCGTCCACTGTCTTGGGGATAGCTCTTCCCAAAACACGTTGTCCTGTTTCAGTTACCAGGATGTCATCTTCCAAACGGATACCCCCAAAATCACGGTATTCATTTACCTTATCATAGTTGATAAACTCCTTGAATTTGCCCTCTGCCTGCCATTGATCGATGAGTGCAGGAATAAAATAACAACCTGGCTCCACCGTAAGAACAAAGCCGGGTTTATATCTTCTGCCTAACCTTAGGAAAGCAGTACCAAAAATCTCTGATCTTTTTATTTCCTCGTCGTATCCAACAAAGTCTTCACCAAGGTCCTCCATGTCATGCACGTCGAGGCCCATCATATGCCCCAGGCCATGTGGAAAAAATAATGCATGTGCACCTTGTTCTACTGCCGATTTTATATCTCCCTTCATCAGACCAATATCTTTAAGTCTGTTTGCCAGGGTTGCAGCAGCCAATAAATGTACGCTAAGATTGGTTATGTCCGGTTTGATGGCCTGAGTTCCTGTAACTAAAGCATCAAGTACAGCTTCGTAAATATCTTTCTGTTTGGAAGTAAATTTTCCTCCAACAGGGATTGTACGTGTATGGTCTGATGCATAGTGCATTTTGCTTTCTGCCCCGGTGTCTACCAATAACAAGTCGTTCTTTTTTAACTGATTGTGGTGTGCATGATTGTGAAGGGTTTCTCCACGCACACTAATAATGGCAGGAAAAGAAAGCATGCCCCCACCAGCCAGGGCTATACCTTCAAGGGTGCCTGCAATTTCCCGCTCATATACACCCGGTACTGCCATTCTCATGGCTGTTGTATGCATCAGCCATCCTGTTTCTATAGCCTTCTCAATTTCGGCTATTTCCAGCTGATCTTTTATCGAGCGTAATTCCACCACTGCTTTTATCAGGTCGACAGAAGCCCTGGACTTGAGTTCGCCTGTACCGATACCGGTTAATTTTTCGAGTAATAGCTTGTTCTCTGATCTGTAAGGGGGTAAAAAATGAATTGTTCTTCCCGATTGTGTAGCATCAGACAAATGCTGCTTCAGAGAATTGAAGGAGTGGGATTTTGCCACCCCACATTGCTCTGCTTTTTGGGATGTACTAATCTGGGGTCCCATCCAAATGATATCATCAAGGCTAACATCGTTGCCATAGAGGTGTTCGGTGCCATTGTCCAAATCTATAATAGCAGCCATGTTTTGGTAATCAAGACCAAAAAAGTACAGAAAGGTGCTGTCCTGACGCCAATGATACGTATTGGAAGGATAGTTCATGGGTACATCGGTATTGCCGGTGAAAAGAATGAGACCATTCTTTAGCTGTTGCGACAATCTTTTTCTTCGTTGAATATAGATCTCTTTTTCAAACATAATGATAGTATATAATTTAAGGATGAAGGAGAATTGAATTTATTAGTGTTGCAATGTTTTTTTTAGGGTTTTGTATTATGTCTTTATCTGCCTGGTAAGCAAAGATATAAATTTCGGCAGAGAGGTTATGCTTTTTATAGGAAATGTAATTGTTTTTCATTTCTTGTTACTTTTGTAATAAAACAAATTAACTTTTATTACTGTTATTGTTTTGGAAGGGAGACGAAGGGGTATCTGAAAAATATATTATGGGCCACTGGTCTTCAGCGACAGGATTTATCCTATCGTTTTGAAAAAAATAAAATGGGTTGGTGATTGATCTGCGGTATCCTGGCCTGGGGTAGATATTATTCTTAGGTAATGGCTTGCGGTGAATTTATAAATATAATAAGAATAAAACAACATATAGGGGTACCATGCATATTGCTCCTTGGAAGTGAATTGTATTGATTTGATAGATAATAAAAAATGAAAATGAAAATCATTCTTATATTGTTATTAATTCTGGTTGTAAGCAAGAGCTCTTATGGCCAGGAAGAAACAAATAAAAATGATACCCTTAATATTTACCGTGAAATAGAATCGTACTCCCAAAAGAGCAAGTATACTAAATATATATATCGCATTTTCTTTAATCCTGTGGCAGTTGATCAAGCTCGTGAGAAAACCAGCCAAAGAAGGATTAAAAACAACTTCGATGTACACGAAGGAAAGATTATCCGGAAAATAATTGTCGAAACCCTGGATCCTTTTTCAAATTCGATTGCAGACACCGACATCCCCGAAGGTAATTTTCTGGCCAGGTTAGGCAATAGACTTCATCTAAAAACCAATCCTCACACGGTGCGAAATTTGTTGTTGATAAGAGAAAATCAGCCTTTTGATCCTTGGTTGGTTAGAGAATCAGAGCGTTTGGTTCGTAGCAGATCGTATATAACGGATGTCCGGTTTGGGGTAAGATCTGTAAGTGGCAATTCAGACTCTGTAGATATTTATATCCGACAGCTGGATAAATGGAGTATTATTCCCGGGGGCAGTTTTAACAGTAAACGGGCTGTATTCCGCCTGACGGATAATAATTTCCTGGGGTTTGGGCATGAATTTTTCAATAATATTACATGGAATCATACTACAGGGAAGTATGCTTACAGGACAAAATATAATGTGCCCAATATCAGGAATACTTTTATCAGCTCAACAGTAAGATATGGCACAGATGAATACGGTAATTTTGAGAAAAGATTTGCTGTTGACCGTCCGTTTTTCTCAGCTTATGCCCGATGGGCCGGAGGAATTAATATCTCTCAGCACTTGAGAACCGATTCTTTGTGGCCAACCCTTTACAACAAATATAAATATAATCAGCAGGATATATGGTTAGGTCATGCAGTTAGAATATTTAGAGGGGATACTGATTTTCGCAGGACAACAAACTTCATTGCCGCAACCCGAATTGTCAGAACCCGATTCCTGGAGAAGCCTGATTCTGTTTCCGACCCAGCACATTATTATGCTGATGAAAACTTATACCTTACTACCATAGGTATATCATCGAGACAGTATGTTCAGGATTTGTTCATATTCAGATTTGGCGTAACGGAAGATGTTCCCATTGGGCAAATGGTTAGCCTTACAGCCGGTTATCAACAAAGAAACAATGCTGAACGTTTATATGTAGCGACGAGATTCTCTGCTGGAAATTATTACTCATGGGGGTATATGAGTTCAACACTTGAATATGGGACGTTTTTTACTGCTTCGAGAGCTGAACAAGGCATGTTTAGGGTAGGTCTGAATTATTATACAGAGCTCAAGGGAATCGGGAAATGGAAATACCGACAATTTGTAAAACCCCAGGCAACACTTGGCTTTAGAAGAGAACCCTACGATAGCCTTACCCTAAACAATGAAGATGGTATACATGGCTTTAACAGTCCTGTTCTGTCGGGCACCAGCCGCTTACTGCTGACCTCACAAACTCAGTTCTATGCCCCCTGGAATGTATTAGGCTTTCGCTTTGGTCCCTTTCTCACCCTCACCCTAGGAATGCTAGGAAATGAAAGCTCAAGTTTTAAGAATTCCCGGATATACTCCAAGTTTGGGGTGGGTGTCCTGGTAAAAAACGACAACCTGGTGATGAATACTTTTCAGTTCTCTTTTGCTTTTTATCCAGATATTCCGGGAAGAGGAGATAATTTGCTTAAAATGAATACCTTCCAAACCACCGATTTTGGCTTTCGGGATTTTGAAATCGATAAGCCAAGGGTGACAAAATTTCGTTAAGATATCACTATTTCCTATTCCTTTATTTTATCTGTGTTCACGCAAAAAATGTATAGCGGTAAAAGAAGCCTGTTAAGCGTATAAAAAGTATTAATAGTGTAAAATAAACTTAAAATTATGTAATGATTATTGTGCTTAAAAGATGTACATTTATCAAATATTCATAAGGGTTTAAATTAAAAATATAGGAATGAGGAAGCTTATGACAAAAGGAGTTTTCCTGGTAATAGTGATACTGTGTTGTACGACTGGCTTAAGCTTTGGTCAGGATTATAAAACAGGCATTGGCTTGAGGGCCGGTCCCTTTAATGGTTTAACGATAAAACATTTCACAACAGAAAGAACTGCTGTTGAGGGATTGTTTTCCACCCGTTGGCGGGGCTTTGAATTTACAGGCCTTTATGAAATACATCAACCGGCATTTGATACCCAACGTTTAAAATGGTTTTATGGGCTGGGAGGGCATATTGGTTTTTGGAATGGGGACCATACCTATGATCATTGGGGTGAGAGAGGTGAAACCTATAGTGTGGTTGGTATTGATGGCATCATTGGTCTGGAGTATAGTTTTGAGCTCATCCCATTTGTGGTAGGCCTGGATTGGAAGCCTGCCTACAACATAACTGCATATCAAGGTTTCTGGGCTGATAATGCTGCTTTCTCCATCAGGTTTACCTTCTGAAGCTACATGAAGATGCAATCGAGGAGATTGGCCCTGGGTGATGTTATCTGATCCTGCTATCAGATTATTAGTTGTTGACGGAAATGCTCTAAGGTGGATGTTGAAAAAAATGCTTTCTGGGTCTGCCCAAAGAGAAACAGTTTAATACATATCAAATATGGAAACTCAAAAACAAGATACCAAACAATCCTCTGCTGGTTCTTCTGTTGAAAAAGCAAACAGCCAATCAACCCAAAAGGATGTCCGTAAAAATGAACCCCTTTTAGCCGAGGATTATTATTTACGTGCCTTGCACGAAATGCAGGAAAAGATTGCCGGTTTAAAACATCTGGCCGAGCAACAGGCGGCAGAGAAATCTCAGATTGTTGCCAATAACAATAAATTCATTTCAATCATTTCTCACGACCTTCGGGGGCCTATTTCATCCATACTGGGTGTGTTGGGTTTGCTGAAAGAGTTTCTTTATGATAGTGATAAGCAGGAAATGGAAGAATACATTGACATAGCCAGTGCATCGGCCATTAATGTATCTGATTTGCTCGAAAACCTATTGTTATGGTCTACGGCACAAAATGCCGTTGTACGTCTTGATCGCAAAGAGATCAAGCTTGCCAGACTGGTCGATGAAGTTATCGTCAGCAGTTCGTTATCGGCAATGCTTAAGAAGCTAAACATTACGAATACCATCGATGCTGAAACAAGAATTTGTGCTGATGTACAGATGGTGAAAACAATATTCCGAAATTTAATCAGTAATGCTACCAAATTTACGCCGATGGGTGGTGCCATTACCATAAGTGTTGTTGACAAGCATCCTTTTGTGGAAGTAAGGGTACACGATACTGGCAAAGGAATGTCAGAGAAAGAGCAAAGAGAAGTTTTCAGTATGGACCCTTATCATCTAAAAAGGCAAATAACACAAATTAAAGCCAATGGTCTGGGGCTAATGCTTTGCAAGGAATTCGTAGAGCTTCATGGTGGTGAAATACATGTAGAGAGTAAGCCACATGAGGGGTGTACATTTATTTTTACACTTCCCAAGCACTACTGAACCCTCTTACAAGGCGTG
>JBEPXC010000113.1:0-11593 GCA_041642035.1 Sphingobacteriia bacterium | reverse complement strand
AGGTGGATAATGGTTTTATTACTTTTTAAATCATCAAGAAGCAATTTATTCTTTATAAACAGGCTGTCCATTATTTCAATGTAGTGGCTTGAGCCAGATTTAAAAAAATCAGGATTTACAGATTCCAGCAACAGAAAGTCTCTTCCGTTGCGGGCAAGAACCGCCTCTATCAAAGTAAGTTTTTCCAGCTTTGCAGAGAGCTCATGGTTCTTAATTGTATTGCGTATGGATAAATGGGTAAAAATTCCTAAAGCCAAAAGAAAACCCGAGATGAGAATGGCTGTGGCAAGAAATTGTTTTCTGAGCGATTTCATGTTAGAGATGGTCGGATATATTCGTAATAAGTGTTCTCTGCAAAAGTATCTACGTAATAAGTGCAGTTTGTTAAGGAATGATTAGGAAAAGGTTAATAAATCAAGAGGGTGAAGAGAAAGTGCTTCTTATCAGGCGATAAGGGAATACTCCTTAATCTTGCTTTTGTTATATTCCTTCAGCAATTCGCGATAATTCTTAAACTTAAGGGTTTCATATTTCAGGGTCACGGTATTAATAAGAACTGCCTCAAAACGGCCCAGAGAGCAGGAGCCGCTATTGATATAAAGCTTTTTATTACTCAGATAATAGGTTTTGTGTGATTCTATTTTATGCGTGTGACCCAGTATTACTACATCGTATTGTTTGAGTAGCCTCATGGCATGTGTAAGATACCGGATGGAGTCATACCTCTTGGGAATCTTGTTAATTGATTCTTCAATCTCAAGGATTCTCTGATAAATACCCAGGATCCATTTTGCCTTGCTACCCCATCGAAGCAGGTTAAAGCCCCAGGTTTGCATTCTTCTTCCCAACCGGGTGCCGTTCATAAAGTCGGCGCTATGGCCATGTTCGACATAAATCTTTTGTCCCTCAGTGTTCTCCATCACAAACCTCTCTTCTCCATGTGGACATATAGCATCATGATTCCCCTTGAGAAAGATAAAATCCTTTTGATTCAGCAAATAATTAACCAGCTTGTGGTTTTTCTCATAAATCTCCCGGAAGGAGTATTTATAAAGCTCAAATATATCGCCATTCAGAATCACTTTATTCACCCCGTGCTCATACCTGATTCTTTCGATGGCATCCATAAAATCCTTTGCTTTCCATCCAAATGTTTCAAAGTAATCGTTGTTGCCAATATGTAGATCCGAGATAACAAGTAAATTCATATTAAGAAGATTTTGACAATAAAAAATCTGAAACCAGCGCAATGCCGTTTTGTAATTGCTGTTTTTTTATATTTTCAACATAATAATTATATTGAAGCGTATCATCCAATACCCCGGCTATGCGAAAAGGTAGTTTTGATATATCCCTTTCATAGATACCCATTTGACTATCACACAAAAATTCTATATTACCTTTCTCCTGTTCCCACAAATAATTATTGACCACTGCCACTTTGCCCATCATTAGAACCTCCATAAAAGTGCTGGCTCCACATTTGGTTACCACTACGTCGGACATATTAATCAATTCATATATAAACCCGACGAAATCATAAATTTTCAGTGAACGATATTGCTTTCTGATTTTTAGTTCATGCAACTTTTTATACAACCCTTTATTCCTGCCGCATACTATAGCGACCTGGTAGGGTAATTTCAATTTCATGAATGCCTTCACAATTTCATACCCATGTGGCATTCCATCGCCACCCCCCAAAATCAGGACCATTTTTTTATCGGGATCGAAACCCATGTTTTCTTTTAATATTCTTATTTCCCGGGTTGACATAGGAGATGAATATTTATGTCCAAGAATAAAAGGAAAAACATTTACATGCACCGGATCAATTCCCATTGTTGAGCAATACTCTTTTAATCGCTGAGAAAACACAATATAATGATGCGCTTTGTGTAAAAACCACATGGGGTGTGCGGTAAATGGATCGGTTACTACAACAACCACGGCAGAATTTAATTTCAGATCCCTGACCAGGTCCATAACAGGCTGTATCAAAAGGAAATGAAAAACCACTATGGTCGATGGGTTTTCCCTTACAATGTGATCTCTCAAACGGGATTTAACAAAAAAACTCACCAGGTTGCTGGTGAGTTTGGCTAAAGGATTCCATTTATGAAGTGCATACATAACTTCATATACCCATACCCCTTTTGATTGTGATTGCCGATATCCGTTTTCAATCGGTATTTTAATTAATGGACTTACACCCTGAAATCCATCTGCCAGCTTAACATTCACTTTATCAGCAAAGAACTCGTGCATATAATCAGAGAGGGCCTTTGCAGGAGCCAAATGCCCGCCTCCGGTGTTCAGGTATAGGAATAAATATTTATCAGGCATAGAATGTATAGGTTATTTTCAGTTCAAAATTACATTGACTATGTTACTGGAAAATTAAGAGTGTTTGATATTTGGGTTAATTATGTTATGATACCTCTTATGGGTAAGATTATTGTTAACCGCATAGATACCCGATAGAATTAAGGCGAAGGACCTCTTAAGCGGATTATAAACAACAGCGTGTTTTTTGCAATTAAAGTTAATAAACAATTCTTGTTTAATCATTTTGCTTTTTCGTTAAACTTTTATTCTCTTTTGCCTGTTAACGTATCATTATTAACTAAAAATTAAAAATGTTATGAAAACTGAAAATGTAAAAACAGGTCGCAGATTGGTAAAATTTGCTTTGATGATTGCCATCGTAGTATTTGCTGCATCATGCAGCAAGGATGAAGACGTTGCAGAAATGGAACTTAAAAGAGGGGAAGCCGCTGCACCGGCTAAGGGTACCGAATCAATTGCCACCATTGCTGGTGCTGCAGGATTTACAGAGCTGGTTGCTGCACTGGTATATGTTGATGAAGAATTTGAAACAGGTCTTGTAGAGCTCTTCCTTAACGGCACCGACCAGTATACCGTTTTTGCACCCACCAACGAGGCTTTCCAGGGGCTATATAACTTCCTTGGAGATGATGTTAACGGAATCAGAGATATTCCTGCATTACTCGTTAAGGATGTGCTTTTTTACCATGTTGTTGAAGGCCGCCGGGCAGCCAACAGCGTACTTCCGCCTGTGCGCACACGCACCATTACCACCCTGCTGGGAGAAACCTTCAGTGTTGATAATAAAGGTGTCATTACCGACAAGTTTGGTCAAAACATCAGCATTGAGGAGCCAAATGTTTCGGCTTCCAATGGTATCATCCATATCATCAACGGTGTGCTGCTTCCTCTGGAACAATAAAAAACCTTGCCCTTTCTACCCTTCTTATCCCTGAATCTGAGAAAAAGATTCGGGGATTTTTTTTGCTTACTCTTAAGGAACGACTGATTATTCTTTCCCGAGGTTGATTTTTAATTCCCTGATTCATCAACCGGCAAAAGATCCAAATATATTGTCTTTTAATAAGTACCTGCCGGCATAGACTATACGTCCTTTTTAGTAGGATTGAAAGACAATCTTTGCCAGGTACCCCATTGGGGTTACCTTGAAAAAGGAAAATTACGCATCATCGATAAAGATCATAAGGTAACAGTGGTTAATGGTGGTGATGTATTTTCTATGCTCCCCGGACATACCGTCATTATTGATGAAGATTCCAAAGTTATTGAGTTCAGTCCCGAACAAACAATGCATGAACTGAATGACCATGTGCAGAAAAAAGTAGCTGAAATGGAAACGGATGAGTAAAAATCCGGTTAAACTGGCGATTGGGTTTGAGTAAAAATCCAAAGCCATGATCGAAGTATCACCTATGACATGGTCACCGGGTTTGAATCTTTTAACGTTAACACCTACCGCCTCAACTATTCCGGAAGTATCAGCTCCAAATATTCTTTTCTTTGGTGGAAATCCCATCTGGATCATTCGATAATCAGCTGCATTAACTGAAACCGCATGAATTTCGACTAAAATCTCATTTTCATTTGGAGTGGGCTTTTCTACATCGCGGTAGGATAATTTTACCGGACCGCTCTGTTTGTCATATATTACTGCCTTCATATAATTTGATTTTTGGTGAAAGATAGGATCAGAAGCTAGCCATAAATTACGCACACTACCACAGACATATTTATTTAATCCGAAAAACAAAGCAGTAAATAGCATGTTTATTATTTATCACCTAAATAAATCTAAATGAAGGGGTAATGAAAAACAGCACCCTAAAATGTGAGCATGCAAAAAGTGAGCAGACCAACAAGATTGAAGAAACTATATGGACTGCACTCCGTATATTCGAGGAGCATAAAAACCTGCTGACTGAAATGGCACGGGGAAAAAAGGTGCCGGTTCGCAAACAGCCCTTAAAGGGCAAAAAGGAGCAATTTTGAAAACGGCTGAAAATGGAAATGGGGATGATATACCTGGTTGATGAAAACCAAAGGTCAGAAAGTGTCGGATAAATTCAGAGTATAAAATACCAATGATTATGAACAGCATTAAAAAATTCCTCTTTTACTCATTGATAGTTTTAAGTACGTTACTCATACTTATCACACTGCTTTCCCTTATTTACGATCTTAGGTTCTGGTATTACAAAATACTCGATTTCCCCAGGCTTCAATATTTGATTCTGGGCATACTGTTTTTATCTCTCTTCATCCTGGCAAACACAAAATGGAATTTTCCTTCCTTATCACTCCTGTTGGGCCTGATAGCGGTTATCGTTATTCATGGACTCGTAATTTACCCCTACCTGTTTGGCGAAAAAACAGTCCCGGACTGCCAGGCAGAGACAATAAAAACCGACGACACTTTTAGTGTGTTGCTGGCAAATGTATTGATCGACAACCGGCAATCTGAAACCTTTTTGAACATTGTAAAACAGCACGATCCCGACGTCCTGCTCACCATGGAAACAGATGATTGGTGGGTGGAGGAATTGCAGGTTCTCAAAGAAAATTACCCTTACCAAATAGAATATCCTTTAGACAATGCCTATGGAATGGCTTTATATTCTAAATTACCCATGCAAAACAAGGAGATAAAATTTTTAAAACATAACGATGTACCCTCTTTTCACATGGTAATGACATTGCCTTCGGGAAAATCCTTCAATTTTCATGCAGTACACCCTGTTGCTCCCATACCCAGCAAAAAGTATCCCGATAATGTTGGAGAGGAAGAAGTGGCACTGTTAAAAATCGGTAGGTTGGTTGCCGTAAATCCTTTGCCATCAATAGTTGCCGGAGATTTTAATGATGTTTCGTGGTCTGATACTTCAAGGATGTTCGGCCAGGAAGGAGATTTGAAAAATGCAAGGATGGGTCGTGGCCTGTACAATACTTTCGATGCTACCTCTTACCTTATGCGTTGGCCCTTAGATCACTATTTCATTACCAACGAATTTAAGCTTGTTGAATTAGAGCGACTTTCCAAATTTGGTTCAGACCACTTTCCCTTATACGCCCGCTTTGTATTGGATCCTTAAACCTTTATATTAGCTGTTTCATAACAAGTAAACCTCAAATTGAAAATGGAAATAATAAAGACAAAAAAGTTAACCGACTCTCAATTTCAACAAATAAATCAACTTTGGAATGATGAATATCCTGTGAAATTGAAAGACAGGTTTGGGCTTTTATTGGAGGGTGCAACAAACTATAGCCATTATCTTGTTGAAGATGCAAATAATAATATATTGGCCTGGGCGGTTGACTTTGAAAAAGACCATGAAATACGGTTTTCCATTATTGTCCACAGAAATCAACAAGGTAAAGGGCTTGGAAAACTCCTCATAGAACGACTTAAAAAGGATTTGGGAGAATTTTATGGTTGGGTAATTGACCATAATGATGACAAAAAAGAAAACGGAGAGAATTATCAATCACCTCTAATGTTTTATACAAAACAGGGCTTTGAAGTTTTATACGACACACGAATTAACAATGACATTTTGAAAGCTGTAAAGATAAAGAGCATGAATAACAGAACGGAAAACCCAACCGTTAACTTTTAGCCCACCATCCGAAAAAACCCTTTCAAAAAACCCTGGCAATGGCCGAAAGGTTGGCAGGTTTTTTTGTCCCTCCTGCTCAACGACCGCATAAACACCCTCCGTCATTACGTTAGTTGTTGATAAAAAAACAAATAGGATAATCCACCGTAGGCAATCGCTTTCACCTTTGCGCAATGCTGCGCGACAATTGGTTAACAACAATAATCTACCAGGTTGATGATTGTGGCAAATTGGGATTGGCCAATAATATTAACATAAACTGCTTAAACGTGCCTTTTATTAGAAACATTTTATTACTTTGGCGACCGAATTATGAAGATATGTATAAAATAGTCGGAATATGCTGAAAAGAAGACTTTAAACCGAAGTAAGCTTATAATAATTAATTGTTTATGATAGTATGGTCGGGAAGGGGATTCCTCATTGTTCTGGTTTTTATTGCTGGTATGTTTTTAGGAAATGCAATATTTCCGGATAACATGGCAGATAATGTTTTTGTATTTGCAGGATTATTGACTGCAATTTTTAGTTGGTTTGCAGGAATAGCCTGGAATACAAATAATGAAAGAGTTGTAACGGATGATAAGACGGGTCGGAAAATGATCATCAGGGGGTCACATGGATTATTCTGGATCCCTATGCAGTATTGGGGAATTATCCTGACTATTTTAAGTATAGTGATTTTGGCTCAGAACTCAATATGGATGGCAGCTGCAACAACTGCAATATTTGGTTCGATACTATTAATATACAGACTGAAAAAATCTGATAAAGTCAGAATGGAGGCTGTTTCAACTATAAAAACTTCTACTGAACAATATCAGCCAAGAGTTGATAATTTAGAAACTGAAGAAGAACGATTAAAGAGAAGAGCTGAAAGAGAAGACCATAGCCGGTTTATGCCCAGATAACCAGTTTAAACCTTGAGCGTGGGCCGTTAAGTGTTGGCGCCCGGAATAACTGAATGGTGAGCTATTGGGTGAAAAAATAATCAATGTAAACTTTCAAGAAAGAGGATATTTAAACCGATGGGCGCCATTGGCAATAATATATGTTGATAAAAAAGATAATACCGTTTGTTGTTCCCCAACAGCAAACAGATGAATAAAACGAATATTAATAATAAAAATAGGAAGGACAAATGAAGTACAGAAAGTTAAAATTAAGTGCCTTATTCTTGTTAGGATTTGGAATAACAGGGCTACAGGCACAAGAAAGCGTTAACGCCGCAGGCGGTAAGGCTTCGGGCAACGGAGGCTCGGTAAGCTATTCCGTTGGACAGGTTGCCTACCAGACCCATAGCGGGCCAGATGGCTCAGTAGCGGAGGGCGTGCAGCAACCATACGAAATCTCGGTAGTAACAGGCATTGAAGAAGCCATAGGTGTTACGCTTTCGTTTACGGCTTATCCAAACCCTACTACCGATTATTTACAGTTAAAAGTTGAAAGTGTAAAGTTGAAAGATTTGTCATTTCGACTGTATGATATGCAGGGAAAGCTCTTGCAAGACGAGAAAATTACAGATAACCAAACAAGCATTGTTATGAGTAATCTTGTACCGGCAATTTATTTTGTGAAAGTATTTCAAGGAAAGAGAGAAGTAAAAACGTTTAAAATCATTAAAACTTCGTAAAAAACACGTAGACGAATTAGTCCCGATAGCAAAGCATTTCGGGTACAATTTAAGACGAAGTGAAGATTGAAAAATAAAATATGAGAAAAGTATTTACATCAATAGTAGCCGTTTTATTAACGGCAAGTGTGTTTGCTCAATCACCCCAAAAAATGAGCTATCAGGCAGTAGTTAGAGATGCAAATGATAATCTGGTGACAAGTCAGCCTGTAGGTATGCAAATAAGCATCTTGCAAGGTTCGGCTAGTGGAACGGCTGTTTATGTTGAAACACAAACCCCCACAACCAATGCCAACGGTTTGGTAAGCCTTGAAATAGGAACAGGCGCAACAAGCGATGATTTTTCAGCAATTGATTGGGCAAACGGGCCGTATTTCATAAAAACCGAAACCGACCCGACAGGGGGTACAACTTATACCATTATCGGCGCCAGCCAGTTATTGAGTATTCCTTATGCCCTATATGCAAAAACTGCGGAAAGTATAAGCGGACCCATTACCGAAACCGACCCAACATTTGCCAGCAGTGAGGCTGCTAATATTACCGCAACCCACATCACCCATTTAAGTAATTTGTCGGGCACCAACACCGGCGACCAGGACCTTAGTGCATTGGCAAGCAAAACGGCCCTGGCCGACTCAACGGCACAGGTTCGCAGCGAAATACCTGATGTAAGCGGTTTTGTAACTAGTGAAAGCGACCCAGTTTATACAAGCAGTGAGGCGGCCAATATCACCGCAACCCACATCACCCATTTAAGTAATTTGTCAGGCACCAACACCGGCGACCAGGACCTTAGTGCATTGGCAAGTAAAACAGCCCTGGCCGATTCAACGGCACAAGTTCGTAGCGAGATAAGCGGTTTTATAACCAGCGAAAGCGACCCGCGCGTACCCAACGGCACCCAGCCCGGCCAAATGCAATACTGGGACGGCACAGCATGGATAGTTGTTGCCGCTACCCAAAACGAAGGAGCTACTTTGCAAATGATAGGAGGCGTACCAACCTGGACAGGCGGAACACCACCACCACCTACACCAAACGTTACCAACCCCACCACCGGAAAAACATGGATGGATCGCAACCTTGGTGCTTCACAGGTAGCAACAAGCAGCACTGATGCTAATGCTTACGGCGATTTGTATCAGTGGGGACGGGGTACCGACGGGCATGAAAAACGCACATCCAATACAACGACTACATTAAGCAGCAGCGATAATCCCGGGCATGGCAACTTTATACTGGGTTCCGGTTATCCTAACGACTGGCGAAACCCCCAGAACGTTGATCTCTGGCAAGGTGTAAATGGTACCAACAATCCTTGCCCAAGCGGATACCGTATTCCAACAGAAGCAGAGTGGGAAGCAGAACGCGCCACCTGGAGCAGCCAGAATTCTACCGGTGCTTTCGCCTCGCCTCTTAAATTGACCCAGGCAGGATTCCGCGACCGCAACGATGGTTCGTTAAGCAATTTGGGTAATGGCGGCAGCTATTGGTCAAGTTCCGTGGTTTTTCCCAGCTCGCGGTACCTGTTCTTCTTTTCTCAGGAAGCCACTATTTACGCTTACTCCCGTACGGCGGGTTACTCTGTACGTTGCATTAAGGACTGATCCTGGCTTTAATGTGAAATTTTTGACTGTTAAAATCCCTGTCCACCAGGGCAGGGATTTTTCTTTTTTGAACAGCAACAAGCGGGCAAACGGAAACTCTATGCGTTGCCTTAAGGATTACAGGCCTAATAAAAACTTTATGAACTTCACAAACTTTCTACTGATTCTTTCTTTGTTTATCTCCCTCCAGGCGAGCAGCCAAAATATTACAGGTACATTTACCTTACTTGCCAATCAAAAAATAAAACTCGTTGGCTTTGATGGTTTTGAAACCTATACCATTGATAGTGCACAAGCCAATGAAAGAGGCGTTTTTAATCTATCCTATGGCAGCAGAGATTACGGAATGGGTTATCTTCTGGCAGAAGAAGGAAAAACCTTTATGGTAATACTGGCAGACAATGAAAGTTTACAACTCGAAGGTGAAACCCCAGCCCTACCCGAAACAATTGAGATTATTGAAGGAAAGCAAAACCGGTTGTTCGAACAGTACGCCTCCGAGCACCCACGCAGGGAACAAACCTTAAGTGCATGGGATTATCTTGCAAAAATTTATAGCAAGGATTCTCTTTTCATAGTTCACGAAAGTCCCCAAAAAGCCATTGAAGAAGAAAAGCAACGCATAAAAGCCGAAGACAGTCTATTCCTGGCAGGTTTAGCCCCTGAGACCTATGTAAGCTGGTATTTGCCAGTTCGCAAATTAGTCAGCTCGGTTTCTACCATAGCCCAATACCGCACGAAAGAAATTCCGGCTGCCATAACTGTATTTCGCAACATGGATTATACCGATGCTCGTTTGTATAAAAGCGGCTTGCTGGCTGATGTTATTGAAGGTCATTTTTGGTTGATAGAAAACAGTGGCCGTTCGTTGGATTCACTATATATTGAAATGAATATTTCCATAGAGCATATGATTGACAACCTTTTGACCGACGAACAAAAGCTTAACCAAATAACAGAATACCTGTTTAAATTTCTGGAAAAACGCAGTTTGTTTGGGGCTTCAGAATATTTGGCACTGAAACTATTGAATAAAAAATCGTGTACCATTAACCATGATTTTGCTGCCCAATTAGAAAGTTACCGGGCTATGAAGAAGGGAAATATTGCCCCTGATTTTGCTTTCGAAAAAGACGGTATGTTGCCCGGCTACGTTTCCACCCCCTTGCCTCAAAGGCTTTCTGATTTGAAAAGTAAATTCACCGTGGTGGTATTCGGAGCAAGCTGGTGTCCGCAATGCCCTGTCGAACTTTCGCAAATTGCCCGGCTGTATCCAAAATGGAAAGCACAAAACATAGAGGTTGTATTTGTTTCACTTGATGACAGCAAAGAGGTTTTCATCAATTTTGCCGGTGTATTTCCTTTTATCAGCATCTGCGATTATCAAAAATGGGAAAGCCCCGTTGTGAAAACTTATCATGTATTTGCCACACCAACCATTTATCTGCTTGATGATAAACGAGAGATTTTGCTTCGCCCCCATTCTGTTAGTCAGTTAGATTCGTGGGTAGATTGGTATTTGGTTCAAGGGAACAAATAATTTGATACAGTTCGCTGGGTGCAGCTATGGGTGGAAAGGATAGGCGGCTCTGCCGCCTATTGAAAATGCAAAAATATTGGCTTTATCCACCACATATGAATTTAAATTTGACATGAAATACTGCATGACCATTTCAAAGAATGAATCAGAAGGTGGTCGGAAACATATCGGGAAGTTGACAATGGAATCAAATAACTTTTCTTTGAGTACCGACACCTTACTGCTTGAGAAGAATGGAGCCTGGACTGTTATTGAAAAGAATGACTTTAACAATCCCATTTTTGCAACAATGGAAATGAAAATTGAAAAAATCACCGATGATCGGTTATTCATTTCAGAAACTGAGGGCAAGGGAAGGATATACTATACCTTAGACAAGGTTGATTAAACATCATATATACCTTGAGCTGAATGTGGTAAATTGGCAGCGTGAAACCGGATGCTACCAAAAGCTAAACACAAACACAAATCGCTAATATTATTAAGATAGGCCGCCAATTTACGCCTATCATCCTTTTGTGCTAGTCTATCTTCCTTTGCTTTATATATTGGTGATTTGGAGCTCAACACTGAATTTGGACTACTGTTCTCAATCGTACCCGGTCTGATAAGGAGGTTATCCGACAAATTTGCCTTTGAACTTAACACCCCTCTCCACTTATATGAACTAACGTTGGAATCTTCAAAAACCACGGATCCAACTTTGTCAGAAGACAACAGAAATAAAAAGGAGATTGCAGGAAAATTAATGCCACCGCGTTTTAATATTAGATTGGGTGTGATTTACAAGCTGAATTAGTAACTTTAACCACAAGATTGCTTAAACATCAATCCCAACAAACTT
>JBEPXC010000112.1:0-11667 GCA_041642035.1 Sphingobacteriia bacterium | reverse complement strand
CATTTATTGTTGAAGGTTGCCTTTGCTTTTATAATTTTGTATTTGAAAATTCGTTATCCTCTTATAAGCTTATCTTAAATAGCATGATAATATCCTTAAAGTACTTCCGGTTGGTTGTAATTTTCTTTTTTATTACCTTAATTGCCCTCCCTCAGGAGGCTATCAAGGCTCAGACCCCGTCAGTTAGCCTGCAGGATGGCTCATGGATTGGACAGGGACCATATGTGGATGGACAAAAAAATGATTTCTGGCAGTACTATGACCAGCAAAATGTACTCCGCAAGCAGGGAAGTTATGACAAAGGGACACAAACAGGCCTATGGGAATTCTTCAATGAGCAGGGAGTCAAAGAATATCAGATCGACTTTGATGAGGGGTATTTTATTGCCTTCTATGCCGATGGTATTGTAAGTGAGAAAGGCAGCTGGATCAGGGGCGATAAAGAAGGAAAGTGGCAGTATTTTTATGAGAGTGGAGAGTTAAAAGAGGAAGGAAACTACCAGGACAATAACAGAGTGGGGGCATGGCTCTTTTATACCCCTGATGGAGAGAAAAGTGAGCTGCAAAATTATGATACTTATGAATACAAGGCCTGGTACCCCAACGGGAACATACGTGAGGAAGGTATAATAATTGATGATCTTAAAAATGGTGAATTCTCTTCTTTCTATTTAAATGGCCAGCTGTGGTCGAAAGGAAAGTATGTTGATAATGAGAGAACCGGGCTCTGGCAATTCTGGTACGAGGACTCTATTCCCTGGGCCAATATAGAATATGGCACGGGCATATCTACTACCTGGTACCCAGATGGAGATATTGAAATGAAAGGGAACGTAGTTGATGGAAAGAAACATGGGGTATGGGAATATTTTTACCCCGACAGCATTCGCAAAGAGCGTAGTTTTTATGAAGACGATAAGCTTAATGGTTATTCTATTCGCTTTTTTAAAGATGGAACCAAAGAATTTGAGGGAAACTACAGCGCTAATTTGCTGGATGGTTATGCTACGTGGTGGTTCAGCACAGGAGAAAAAGAGATGGAGGGTAAATTTATCTCTAACAAAAGAGATAGTACCTGGGTGTTTTACCACAAAAGCGGACTAAAAGCCAGTGAAGGGGATTTTAAAAATGATCAGCAGGATGGATATTGGATATATTATTACCTTACGGGCGAGAAGTTGCGCGAAGGATACTATGAAAAAGATAAAAGGGAAGGATTGTGGACGGTTTGGTATGAGTCGGGGAATAAGAGTCATGAAGGAAATTTTGTAAACAATAAAGAGCATGATGTATGGACCAGCTGGTACGAAGATGGTAAAGTTAGTGACAGGGGAAGATTTGATCAGGCACGCATGGATAGTTTATGGGAAGGTTGGTATGAAAACGGACAGAAGCGGTATGAAGTGATGTATCGTATTGTAAATGATTCTGTTGCTAGTGTCCGGCATGGTAAGTCCACCCATTGGCTCGAAAACGGAAAATTTAGTCGGGTAGCCCATTACGAAGATGGTTTGCTTAGTGGCCCATATAAACAGTGGTACCCCAATGGGCAGATGATGGAGGAAGGCAGTTATCAAAACAATATGAAGCAGGGGATTTGGGTGTTTTACGATGAGCAAGGAAAATTGCTTAGAGAACTGGGCTTTAAAGATAATCGCATGCACGGCGATTTTGTTTCATACCATTCCAATGGAGTGAAAAATGAAGTCGGGCACTACCTTGATGGGGTAAAGCACGGTAAATGGGTCATCTTTGATGAAAAAGGTAAGAGGATTCGCAGGATGACCTTTAAGAATGGCCAAATTACAGAAATGAAAAATAATTAGGACTGAGTGGGTTTCTTCTGTATGCAGAATAATGTTTTAGGCTATCGAGAAGGACTCTTTTACGTAAGAACGTATTATCTCTTCGGTTTTAACAAACATCTCTTCTTTAATGGAGTAAAATGTGATTTCTGTGTCATAAAAATCTTCCGAAGTGTGCATCTTTATTTTTATTTCTCCCACGGCAATTACCCAGGGGAATTCCAGAAGCTTGCGGGTTAGCATCTGTTCTATATTCTGTGCTCCAAAATATTGCGGTATCCTTACCTTTACAGTTTGACTTTTACCCCGGCCGTTGTCGGTTATCTTTACTACATTATGTTTTATGATGACATGATAATTGATTTGCTTCCTTTCACCCTCCTGGTCAATTATTTCAATGGATATATAGCCCAGGTGGGAAATGGTGCCGGAAAGATAATCGGTTTTGATTTTCATTCCTGTTTCCAGGGCATGATCAGAGCGTAAAACCACCCCGGCAAAGAAATCCCTTGCAACATACCAGCTAAAAAGGATTATTATCAATAAGGATAGCGAGGTAATTACGACAGGATATACTGTAGTTCCCTGGAGAAAATACTGCACTATCCAGAAAACATACAATACCCATATTAAAACTGTAACCCATGGTAATAGTTGCAGGGTGTAGTGGTGCCAGCTTTTATCACGGGTGCCAATTTTAATAAAATAGGATAAGGCACGCAGTAATACTGCAATTGAAAGGGCCAGGATTATGGCAAGGACTATTTTCATATACTATTCTTAAAGCAATTTCATTTCTGTAAATATTTTCACCAGAGGTTGCTCCAGGGCAGAATTGATAGCATAAATTCCGGGGAATTTTTCAACCAGTATTCCTTTCTGCCAAAGGCCAAGGATCTGATTGCTAATCTCTTCTTCTCCTACTTGTAGAGAGATAGATAGTTGTTTTATGGTTAATCTGAGATGATAGATAAATTGAAGTAGCAATAGAATTTGATCTTTATTCAACTTATGGAGAAAATCATCATTTTGTTTTACAGGTTTCTGCATATGCAATGTTTTCACATTAACCTTTTTGATTGAGGCCAGCCATAAATTAATTGCCAAACCGGGGTTTCCATCGGTAATATCGAAGTATCTGTTGAATAGGCTGGCATAATTCCATGCCGTAAAGTTACTTTCATGTTTTTTATCCAGGACAAAGTTCATTCCTCCTGCCTTGTGTCTGATCAAGACGAGGTCATGCAGCTCTCTGGCATCAAATCCGGTACAAAAGATCACACCCAATGCCCAGGATTGTATACCGGTGAGCCTGTTGACGAGTTTAAGCGAATGGATGTTGATGTTGATAATAAAAAGGATTTTTCTGTGATAATTTTTAATCAAATGCAACACACGATTCACCACAGCAGCACCCGTCTCTTTTCGTTCCCACCATAATTCAAGATCATTAATAATAAAGACCATGGGCTTTTGTTGTTCCTTAAGGGCTGATTCGAGTTGCTCATGGTTGGAATTCATCGATTTGAGCAATGAATTTTCAAAAAGATCTATATCTGCGTTGCATTCGCGGGGAGCCCGAATGTTGTGAATCAGAGAGGGTTCAAAATGTTTTCGTGCACAATATTTAGAAAGGGATGTTTTTCCTGCGTTTCGATGTCCGCTAATGATAATACACCCGGGTTGTCCGTTTTTAAACCTTTTTACAGCAATATCTGTTGATGATATTTCCTGCTGCATACCCACCCAAAAGTCCTCTCCAATGTTTGATTGGCCTGAAAATAATTTAGCATAATAAAAGGGTAACTGACTGGTGATTTCTTCTTTGGGGGCATAACTATCCAGCCATTGGAAGACTTCTTCGTTGGCCAGTTCCGATTGTAAGGAGGGGTTTTCAAGCTTACCCATCCATAGGATGCTTTCGCTTTTTGAATATACAAGTCCTACTATTCTTTTTTGAATTTGGGTCATTAAATTCTCTCTCCAAAAATCAACCTGATCAAAGAACCTTTGATTACGACTTTGGACCAACTTCTTTTTTATACTGCCCGATGTCTTGGCAATTACAGAGGATGATAAAGGGCCGAAGGCATCTTTGAGACCCGATAAGATAGCTTTTTCAAAGTTATTAAAGACATTGGTGACAAAGAAAGCCTCACTCTTAAGTTTCTCTATAAAATCATCAGCCAATCGATTGTTCTGCTGTAAAGACTGCTGTTCTTCTTCTACCTCATCTTTCAGATTGAAATTGAGAAGTCTGACATAATCTTTTGTCCGATTTAAAGATTTTGAAAACGCTAAAGATGTTTCAAGGATGTGTTTTCTTGCATGGTCTATTAATTCAGTGGCAATAGAAAACTCTACCGTTTTCTTTACACTAACCTCTATTTCTGTCGTTTCCTGAAATTTGCCCTCTTCCATACTTCTTGTCAAATCTTCCCCTGAAATGGAGGTTAAATCGGGCAAATCAGTCAGTAGGATGGATATTTCATCAAAGAGTCTATTGTAGTGCTTTTCGGGGGGAGGGATCTTAAAAATGTCCCGGTCAGGCTTTTTCTCAAATGCATCTTTATCCACTAATTCTTTTAGTTGTTTTTGTAAGTCGCTGACAGGATTCAGGTAATCAGCGCTTAGCATCGTATAATACTCATTGTTGTATTTTCTGATTTTGGCCTCAATTCTGTTCTTAAGTGACTGAAGAAAAAAGTCGAGGTAAATCTTATTTACAAAGAGAGAAGTGTTTTTCAACCAGACTTGAGGCATTTCAAGAACATCTTCCTGGAGTATGTTGTCTTGCCTGAAGGCTTTGGTAAAAGGTCTGCTCAAATAATTTGAGGCGGGACGATCGAGAAGGTTATTGAAGCTCTGCAAATCATTAAACAATTCGCTTTCCAGGGTAGTTCCCAGGTTATGGATAAAATTACGGGTAGCATCTGATCTTAAAGAAATAGCGGCTTTAAAACGATCTTTTTCCAGGTGAATAATCTCTGAAAGTTTGTCTTGGGAGGTAGAACCATTTTTGCCTTTTTCGGCCAGTTGGTATACACTTCCCAGGATCTTGCGCATGGCAATAATGTTTTCGAAGTTGTACAGGGCAAAATCCTTAAATAATTGGTGGGAGAGCAGCAGCGGTTTATGGTAAAGGAAATACCGGGCAGCACGATCTACCTTAATCTTGTAAGTAGCTTCACTGGATGTTATTCGGGCTTTTAGTAGTTTGCCAAGTTTTAGGATAGCTGTCGAGAGAGAATCAGCCTTGAGAAGGCGGAAATCTTTCCAATGATAATTAATCCTGATAAAATGAGGTAAATCCAAGAGAGCTTTAGAGAGTTGATCAAAGTAGTTTTTGCTGCTTTGTTCTAGATCTTTGCTGTGATTAACGATGGTTTTTTCTCTATATTCTTTAAGTATAGAATGAGCTTTAAAAGAAAAATCATTTATAATGCGCAAAAACTCAGCATTCCTCTCTTTTACCTCCTTGGTTTGGCAGGCAAGCTGGAGTTGATCGGTTGTTTTTTCAACGAGAGACCAAAGCGTGTCGTTATGAATTAACCATTGATTTTTGATGTTTTCAAATCCATTTTGGTAAAAGCCCGAAGTGATGTTTTCGAGTTTTTGGGCAACATTGAATACTTCATTGGCTATAATTTGCTTCCTGGCGAGTTTAAGCTTATTGGTTACCTGAAAAGTAGGTTTCAGGGAATCAGTCGGTATGGTTAGTTTTTCATCCAGTGATTTATCCAAAATACTATGATCATCAAAGAAGCCTGATGCAGAAATCAATAAGCTGGTGGGTAGCACCTCAGAGATGATTTTCCCCTGGGTATAAAAACCTTCTTGTTTATCGTCAATTTCTACAATAGATAAATCGGTTGTAATGGATTCTGAACGCATGATGTCGAGCGTTGGGAGTCTTTCCACACTATTATTGATAATCTTAATTTCGGCCTGTAGGCGTGAATTTTCAAGAATCTGTTTCAATAAATCATAGTACTTTTCATTAAGATTAGAATCTTTATTGATCATCAGGATTCTTATTCTGGCAGCTCTCCATTTGTTGGAAGATAAAAGAAACCTGATCAGGGTGATGGCAAAGCTGATATTGCGGCCTTTACCGCTCCACCAAATGTCTATTTTTTCATATTTCCCAAAATTGCTTTCTTTGTTAAAGGCCAGGAATAACTGGTTATAGCCGAGTCTTTTTATCTTTTTCACCAGGAGTTCAAACCCTTCAGGATTCTTAGGATGGTAAGGCCATCCCATTAATATTGTATTAGGTTCAAATCCGGAAAACCCATAGGTTTTTGCAATGGTTTCTATCCCTTCATACACATCGCGGCAAATGTATTTGCGGGTATATACACCTTTGCTAACCGGGGTTTCCTCTTCTTTTACCTGCTGTATTTTACTGAAAAGATGTTTCTCCTCTTTGCTTTCTATTAGCTCAAAATTGGTGAAAATACCCAATTTACCAACCAGCGATTTTGCTGCCTCAATAAGGAAAGGCCTTTGCTTTGCACCCCCACTAAAAACAATAATGTTGGGTCTCCAGTTACGTGTCTGGCGTGTGCCGGAAGATAGGCGGCGAAGGCCTGTCTTTACCAACGAAGCCCATACGCTATTCCAGGTATCGCCGGTTTGCAGGGTGAGTTCTTTCTTCTTGAGAAAAAGGAATAAACCAAAAAGTATTATTGACGCAGCTATCATGGCCACTATATCCAACTGAATCATTACTACAACACAAGTTATTGCGCCAATGATACTGATGAACCAGGGAATACGAAACGAGGGGCGGAAATCTGTCCCGGCCCAACTTTCGATGGTATAGGTAATATTAAGGAACCCGTAGGTAATGATAAAAAAGATGGTTACTATGCGGGCGATAACATTTAATTCACCTATAAGAATCCCTGACAGGGCAATAACAAAGGTAAATATCAAGGCGTTGCGGGGTTCATTGGAGGCACCAAATCCCTTGCCCAGCACCGATGGGGTAATCCTGTCGATGGCTGTTGCCTGGAGTATACGCGGAGCCCCCAGAATACTCCCCAGTGCAGACGAAAGCGTTGCTCCCAGTATTCCCACCACTACCAGCTGTGGGATCCATGATATTTTGAATAAAACAGTCGGATCATTAACCAACAAATCTCTTTCTACAAACCAGGAAAAGAAAAATGTTAGCCCCAGGTATATGGTTAAACCCACCAACACCGCTGTTATAGTACCCAGGGGAATGTTCTTGCGGGGATCTTTTAAATCGCCCGACATGGAAACGCCTGCTTCAAAACCGGTAACGGCAGGGAAAAATATCGCAAAGAGTGTTATCCAGGGAAGGGAACCATCCATGGGAGTGGAGAGAGGTTGCTCCGGCACAAAGTTGAAGTTACCAAACAATACGGAAACTAAAGATAACGCTAATGCCGTCAAAATGATGTATTGCGATTTAATGGCAAGGGAGGTGCTAATAAAGGTAATCACAGTAAGCGTAAGCAAGGCTGTTGTTCCAGCAATCCTTATGTTGTTTATGGTGGTCTCGAAACCAAAATAACCCAGAAATACCTCAGCAAAACCAATAAGGTACAGACTCACGCTGAATGATAATCCTACAAATAAGGCAATGCCCAGGGTGCCTCCGATGGGCAAACCCATGCTGCGTGAGATGATGTAGTAACTGCCTCCGGTTTCTACTTTTTTATCGGTGGCAATGGATGAAACACTCAGGCCGGTAGAAAATGAAATAATATGGGCTACCAGAATGATGCCAATGGTTGACCAAAGACCTGCCTGCCCCACTATCCAGGGCAACCGGAGGTACATTATAACACCAAGAATGGTAAGAATGGAGGGAACAAATACACCGCTTAATGCACCGAATTTCTTTGCTTTTGCCATAGGAAAAATATGCTTTCTACCAAAGATAGTGCTTTTTGTTGTATAAACAGAAGCTCTGATAGGATAAATGTGTTATGAAAACAGTATGGCTTTTTCAAACACAGAGTAGGGCCGTATGCTTAAAAACAGGCCTTACCAGATGAAGAGGTGCATCTGGTTTTACAGGTCATTTTAATGAAACTTGCATGAGCGTTCAAAAGGAAATGAAAATGCTACTCCATGCAAGTTCCATCATACCAATTACTTAAACAAATTATTTTCTGATGACATACTGCTAAAGCAGACTTTTTGAAAAAGAGGTGTGCTTTTCGGATCTACAATTATACCTTTTCAACAACATTCAGATCCAGGTAGACAAGATATTTATCCACCTTGTTATAGCCCATTTCTTCTATGATAGAGGCATATCTGTTTATCTGATGAGTGTGTTCGGGTTTGGGTTGACCGGTTTTATAGTCTATAACGGTTGCGCTTTGTTGGTCTAGAATGACCCTGTCTGCCCTGAAAAAATTTCCCTTGCTGTCATACATCCCACATTCATTTTTCGCTGCCAGACCTTTGATATACCATTGACTGATGGCCGGATGGCCGATGATAGATGCTATTTTCGATGTCAGGCTTTCCTTTTCTTCGCCATCAATAAGCCCGGCCATCAGCAATTGATTTAGAACTTTTGGCACATCTTCCAAATGATGAATCTTTTCCATGACATCATGTATCCTTGATCCTCTCTCAGAGGCATTGGTTCTGTCATCATGGATCTCCATCTGTTTTGATCTGACGGAAATTCTTTGGGCCCAGGGCAAACTGACATATTCTTCGAAAAGATTCTTTTCTTCTACCCCGTAATCTTCTCTTATGCTATTTGTAATGCATTCATGATTCTGGCCGAAAATGAAGGTGTAGGTATTTTCATTCCATAATCCTTCATGATCAATAAACTTTTGAAGCAAACCAGCCAGGTTTTTTTCTGAAAATTTCCCTGAATCAGGATATTTGGAAACTACAAATAACTTGTCTATGGCACGAGTAAATGCCACATAAATAATGTTTAGTATATCCAGCAATGTTCTCCCTTTTTCTTGGGTCCAGATTTCTTCATAGGGAGTACCTTCCAAAGCTGAAGATATGGTAAGCCATGCAATGGAAAGCGGGCTTGTTTCGGGCATCTGATCCAGTTCTACCCATTCGCCTGCTTTTCCTAAACGGGAAAAATCGTTATCTACAAAAGGATAGATGACTACGGGAAACTGCAGCCCTTTTGATTTATGAATGGTCATTACCTGCACTGCATCGATTCCTTCAGGCACTACCACGGAATACTTTCCTGAATTAAGCTGCCACCATTCCAGGAAATCAGAAAGGGAGGAGACATGCCGGTTGCTGTATTCATATAACACATCCATGAAAAACGCAATGAAGGGGTCGGGTTTTTCGCCCTCGAAAAAGCTACGAACGATGCTTTCGCCCAACTCATAGAGCCCCAGGTGACGGCTTTGGCTCAGCAAAAAGTTGATGCCATGATGTTGCAGAAACTTTTCAATTTCTTCTGTAGTATTGTTTTCCTTGGTATTGCCTTGGCACAACTGCTGTAGAGCCTCATGTAAATCGCAGGCAATAGTGTTGCTTTGTATCAAATACGTGATAAATTCAGCAAGGCTTACCTCATCGTTGGCATGACTGATGAGGCGCATTATTGAAAGCATAAAGTTTACCTTCGACGATTGGCTCAGCAGTAAAGATTCGGAGGAGATAACGTTCAGACCCTCTTCAAGAAGAAAGCGGGCAATGGCACTGGCTTCGTTGTTGGAACGGCAAAGAATGGTAATATCATTGAGTGGATGATGATGGTGCTTTGTGAGTTTGCTAATGATTTCCAGAATCTTCACAAAAGTGTGTTGCTGATAATCAAGATTTTCTTCTGGTATTTTACCCACAAAATCTATTTGAACATACCCCCCGGTTTTTTCGGGATGTTTCTTTTGCATATGGGCATCATAGATCTTTGCAAGTTCGGAAGGAAGGTATGTTTTTGCAAATTCAAAAAAACGATTGTTAAAATCAATGATCTCTGGCAGGGAACGCCAGTTGGCATCCAGAACCAATGGATTATAATTGCGGTTAAGGCTTTGCTGCCAGAGCTCCCTGGCTTCAGCCTTAATGCTGCTGGAGAGAAGCGGAAGGTTGGCAAATTGCTCTACATCTCCATTACGCCAGCGATAAATGGCCTGCTTGCCGTCGCCTACCACAAGATTTATGTGGCCCGAAGCAAGTGAATTGTCAATGAGCGGCAACAGATTTTGCCACTGCAGCCCTGAAGTATCCTGGAATTCATCGATCATGTAATGATGATAGCGCTCGCCAATGCGTTCATAAATAAACGGTGCTGTTTCGCTGGACACGATTTCAGATATCTTCTTGTTGAAATCAGATATATGCAGCATCGATTGCTCTGATTTAATTTCATCGATAACCTTTTCCAACTCACATAATACGGCCATTGGGAAGAGATGCTTTTTGACCAGGCGAAAAATCTTATATAAGCTAAGCTTTGATTCAGCCAGGGCTTGTATCTTTAGAAAATATTCCTTTAGTTGACTGCTGATAGAATCAATTGCAGCACAAGCAGATGGGTCTGCCTTGGCGGCAGTCCATTTGTTATCTGCAACAGTTTTCTGTACATAGGAGTTAGGGCTAATTTTCTCAATAATCAGCCCTTTGGCAAGGTTGCCAAAGTAACTCCCGATTCCACTTTTGCCCCTTGCAAAATTTTCATTGTCTATACCATGTTGGTCAATGAGAGAGCGGGCATCGAGGGCAAGCTGTTGTACTGCATGTTCAAAATCCCCGATGCTTTTGTTAAGCTTTTGGTGAATGTGGCCAAAATCTTCTAATGTAATTCCTTTGAGCCTGTCGATATAGATGGTTCCTTTTTCATCCATGAGGTTGCGAGCCAGACGGGCCATATCATATTCAATAAAATGACTCTTTTCCTCATCCGTGCGCGATTCAATATATTCAACCAGCAGATGAGTAAGAGCAGGATCACTGCCTGCACGACTTACCAATAAATCGATCGCCTGGCCAAGCATTTGATCCTGATCCAATTCGACATCAAAATTCAGCGGAAGGCGTAAGTCGAAGGCAAAGCTACGGATGATTCTGTGAGCAAAGCTGTCTATGGTAGATACACTAAAATCACCATAATTATGCAGGATTAATGTTAGCGCCAGTTGTGCATTATGTATTATCTCAGAGCTTTCGAGACGGGTCTCGCTTTTCAGTGCAGTAAGAAGAGATAAACCTTTGCCGGTTCTTTCACTCTGTGTTTTCCCGGAAAGCGTGGCCAGATCACCCAGGGCAGCTATTATTCTTTCTTTCATTTCTGCTGCTGCGGCATTGGTGAAAGTAATAGCAAGAATATTCTTGATTTTAAGGGGGTTTTCCAATACGATTTTAAGGTATTCCTTTACGAGCGTATAAGTTTTACCACTGCCAGCCGAAGATTTATAAACGATGAAGGTTTGCATATCAAAATGTTTAGAAAACAAGCGAAGCTAAGAAATTTATCTCTTACCGGACAGCCCGTCTGCGAATTTCATGGAGATATAATTGTCAAAGCTCATACAGACATTTGCAGCAAAATGGGTTGCATAGTTTATTACAGTCGTCCACTGTTCTGTATTTATTTGTAAAAGGTTGGGCTGATTTACCTGTTGATTGATGAGGCCATAGATTAAACCTGCATTGAAATTGTCACCAGCCCCGATAGAACTTACCACTTTTATTTGGGGGGCAGGGAAATGAGAGGTAAACAAGGAGGTATCCAAGATGGAACCGTTGGCACCCTGGGTGATAATTAAGGGTTTTTGTTGTAGTTCTTTTATTTTCCGTAGTGAAGGCAGATCGCTTCCTCCGAAAATGATTTCCATATCCTCATTACTGGCTTTCACGATGCTGGCCAACGCCA